>JAGQHN010000240.1 GCA_020431825.1 Trueperaceae bacterium
TCAATCATGCCAATATCCATCCACGCACAACCTGGATTAATGATGAGCTCTTATATATAAAGGTCTGGTGGGGCAGAGTTCTAGGGACTGAGCTGATCCTTGACTTGAAAAACTCGACTTTCATTTACAAACGCATGTTTGCTTACGACCTTTACTCATTTTCCCAAAAAGCAAACTCGTCACAACACTTCGTCTTTAAGCTCGAGCATGTTCAGGGAGCCACTCCACCTGATTTTAAAAGTTTTGAGCTTATTTCACTGGACACTGAGTTTGATAGCATTAGGCAAATCACAATTGAAACCTCAGCGCCTATGAGTTCAAACTGCTACCTTGATGTCAGCTCAAGTACAATACAAGCATTTGAAAGCTTTATCGAAAGTTTTTTACAAGAACTACGGAACAGTCAACCGCCACGCCCCCTGGAAACCGTTTGTCGGAACTGCAGCATTTACGAAATGACGTGGGTTTACCAAAGTGAGTCAGGAAGTTTTTTATTCACAGAACAACGCCCCTTCCGCTATCCTGCCCTAGATTACCTATTTCCGTTGATTAAACAGGAGCTTAACCGAATGCCTACTGAGGCAGAATGTGACGCCGAGGTCAAACTACATTTCTCACTTCACGTTGATTCCTAAGAAAAACGCTAAGTTGCAATCATTAAGGAGGATGCAATGATTTTTATGAGACTACCCAGACATTATCTAATCTCATTACTAGGTTTGATGGTTGTTAATTGCAACCTAGCCCAAACGCTTGGCCCAATTGGACCAGGGCAGGGCAGTGTTGATGGCACAACGATTATAGGGGAGTTCACTCAGTGGAATAGGCAGGCAACGCCAAAACTGGTACTTCGACCTGCTGGTCCCGGATTAAAGGTATTTGCTGACATTGATGCTTCAGGAAGATTCGTACTAGACCTTCCCGAGCTAACAGCGGAAACAACATTTAGCGGTAAAGGTTGCGGTGATCCAGGTCAGGGACAGGTCTCAATTTTAAACACAATTGATTTACTGACACCCCTTGAAGGGTTTGGTACTCCAAGCGATGCCAATCAAGGCTTAAGCGTCATAGGCATGGCTGCTTTTGTTGATGAGGTTTATGCCAATGACATTGGCGTGGCAGGAGGTAAAAGGCTCGAGTTGTTCTCGAGTCCTACGGACAGAACCCTTGCAGCTGGAGAATGCAATAACCTGAACCCTATTGAACTAAAGGCTGGTTGGACAGCGGTAACCCAGATTAGTGGGGGTAGTGGCGGTCCCCACACCTATGAACAAGGGGTTGACCCTAGTTTGAGCTGGTACTGGTGGGCCTTTAAAGAACCAACTGCTAGCGAAGTGCCCTCAATTGAAACAGAACCCCTTCCTGAAGCTACTTTAGTACCTGCCACGACTGAACTACTAACTGGTCAGTGGAACGCTCTCGAGTTTGACGGCAAAATGGATTTGAGCTTCAATGCGGATGGCACAGCTGTGTTTGAATCAAGTGAGGGTGGCGGGCAAGTTATTGAGGGAAGCTGGACGCTTACTAATGGCACAGCTAGCCTGCAGCTTGACGGGGTTGGAGAATTGAATATAGAAGTGAGAGACAATGCCAGTCTAAAACTGTTTGATGCGAGTAACAACATTGCGCTCGACTTTGTTCGTGCGGGCGTTGCCCACAGACCAATTTTGATGCTTGGCTTTTTTGAAGGCAGCTCTGGACAAGGCATGACTATAACTTTAAAGGCTAATGGGCAAGCCACGGTTGACTTTGGATTTGAAGACCGCCCAGATGTGGAGGGAACCTGGTCACTTCAGGATTACCAGTTGCTTATTGAATCCACGTCAACGAGTGAACGCCTTCGTTATGACATTCTTTCTATGGCCTCTATAGGGTTTAATCTTACGGGTGAGAATTTGGCGAATGAGGTCGTGTTCTTTTTAAAGCAGTAAGAATTATTTAGAGCTAGCTTTAACCCTGCATAAGTTAGCTTATATATCTGCAAATTTGTTAAAGAAAATGAGTGATGTTTATTGGATTTAAAAAGCTTAATAAAGCGAAAGTGTTGAAAATTTCACGACAATTTAGGAGACTATTCCTAAGACTTAGCTTACAAGGAGAAAAAGCCTATGTTTGACCTGTATTTACGCTTAATTCAAGTCACAAGGATTTCCCTAAGTTTGCTCCTAGCCATTAGTTTTTTTTACCTGAGTTCAGGAAATGCTCAAAACCCCTGGGAAACGCCAAGCGGACCAGCTTGTTTTGAACGCTGGATAAAGACCTCTTCAGCACTCTTAAATAGTTATCAAGGTACGCCAGACTTTAATAGCAGAAAACCCTGGTCCTTTAATCAATACGGTCTTATTGAAGGTGGCACCGAAGCTGGACCAAAATCTGTCTATGCGCCAGATACCTGGGCACAGTATGGCAATAACAAATATGCCTATATGTGGATTGAGCTTTACCGATTTGATGATGCTTATCCTTATTGGGCAAATGCTGACTGGCAAGGAGCAGGTATTTCAGGTCTAAGGTATTTTGTTTTGCAGTGTTTAGCTGACAATGCAAGCACAGTGGTTCCAACCCTCCCTAGTTCACCTTCTCTACCCAACCTCAGCTCTCTCACAGACTTTGATTCAACTGCCAGTTGTCCAAGTAGTTTTAGTTATACTGGTTCAACCCTAACCATAATCTGCTACTGTAGCCCCGAAGCTATAGAGGGTTCTCTTTGGGGTACCAGTGTTTACACCAGCGATTCATCTATTTGTAAGGCTGCCCAGCATACAGGGGTTCTCGCGCCTTCAGGTGGCATGGTTATTGTAAAAGGTGCACCAGGTCAGTCAAGTTATGCCGCTTCAACACAATATGGCATTAGCTCTTCAAGTTATGGGAGTTATGGCTGGAGCTTCTACTTTCCAGGCAGTCTTGCCAGCTCAGCACCTACGCCACCAGGTCCCACTACGCCCAGTATTCCGTCACAACCCTCCGCTGAAACTGAAGAATGTCCTGCCACCTTTAGTGGTTACAGAGAAACGACAGAAATACTTGCTTGCTCATGTTCTTCGCAAACCACAGAATCTGGAACCCTATGGGGTACTACGATTTACACTGATGATTCCACCATTTGCAGAGCAGCAGTCCATGCAGGGGTTCTTACTGAGCGTGGTGGGATTGTTTATGTACAAGCTAAACCAGGTCAAGATAGCTACCTAAGTACCAGTCAAAATGGAATCACGAGCTCGAGTTATAGTGCCTGGGGTGGAAGCTTTAGTTTTGTTGCTGCTTCCCAAGTGGTTTATGAAGATATTTTTGTTCAGCTTGGTCCACCAGTTTTGATTTCTTTTCCCGATTCGAGCACACAAGGTTGGACGTTAAACTACGGTGAGCTGCGCAATTCCGATGGATATATAGGAACCGATGCTCCAAGCGAAGGTGTCACCAGTTACTATATTGCCCCTTCAGGCTTTCATGGCAACTGGACAGGGTATAGGCAACTATCCTTTGATCTCTTTAGTACGGGAGGAAGCTACTATAGCGATCTGGAGGCAGGTGGTTACGGTGATGTTTTCCTTGTCAACGGTGAGATGATTGCACACCGAAGCATCTCTAATCCACATGACGATCAGTGGCATACCTTTAATATCCCTCTTTATGATGATGGACTCTGGGTATTTGGTGGCGGCGCTACTAGTCTCGAAATGGTACTTAGTAATATTACTAACTTTCAGATTC
>JAGQHN010000241.1 GCA_020431825.1 Trueperaceae bacterium
TTTGCTTTTAACATTCCCCATTATCTTCCTCTAGCTCTAGCCTTTTCTAGACCTCTTGGGAATTCGCCAACAAAGTCAAGAGATTATAGAGAACCGTAAAAGTAGGAATCTTCGTTTCCTGAGAAGCAGCGGTAAAGATCGCTTGGTTGTTATTTTGAGGATTTTGAGCCGGCTTTCTATATACTCAGCATGTAAAGAAAATATATAGGTGATTACGAAACGGTTTAGGCTTTTGCAGGTAAACGCAAAGCAAGTAAGTCAGCTACCCTAGTAATAACAGCAGCAAGGGACAAAACAGGCACTATTACCAATCGGTCAGCGGCAATGTCAGCCAAGCCTACACTCACGATTTCAAGTCCTGAACCTAGGCCAGCTAAAGTACCAAATAAGCGGCCTCGTGATTTGTCCTCTGTGTTACCTGCAGGAGCGTTTGTAAACTAACCCTACTACCGACTGTAACAACGCCAAGTGTGAAACTAACAGGCAAGATTCCTTTCATTCTTTGACTTTGAAACATGACAAAGAGCAGTATTCCACCTTAGATGCTTTTTATGTATACAACAGTGAGGGTAAAATGATCCCTTTTAACGCTCTCCCCTAATAGCTTGCGAAGGGTTTGTATTTGCTGATTTTATTTAGCAACGGTTAACTCTCAGAAACATTTTATTGCCCATGACAAAATGCGGTTTAGACACATGTTTGCCCTCCCCTTGACCTCGCCCTAAGGGCGAGGCTTAGAGTAACTTTGTGAACGAGACAAAAGGTACGGAATGGATGACAGCAGGTGTCTTCGCACAAAAGACCCGCCTATCAGATAAAGCGTTACGCCTTTATTACGATATGGGACTTTTAGAACCAGCCTGGGTTAATGAGCATAATCATTACCGCTACTACAGTCCTGATCAACTTGAAAAAGCCAAGCTCATTGGTTTACTGAGGCAGCTCGAGATGCCCCTAACAACCATTGCTGAGGTCCTTAGCTTTGAAGGTGCTGAGGTGACCAAGGCCATAGCAGGCTATTGGCAGGCGGTTGAAGAGGATATTCAAACCAAACGGAAGCTTGTTCACTATCTCAAGACCTATCTTGAAAGTAAAGGAGAAAGCATGTTTGAGGTACTTATTCGAGATGTGCCAGAGCAAAAGTTACTTACCCTGGAACGCCGTGTTTACATTAAAGAGCTAAAAAGCTTTATAAAGACATCAAGCAAGGAGATGTACAACCACTTAGAAGCGTCAAAGCAAACGGTAACAGGGGACCGTATGATTATTTATCACAGTCTGGTAAATGAAGATTCAGATGGCCCCGTTGAAAACTGTCTTCCCTTTGAGGGAAGGCTCGAGCCTATAGGAAAGATGCGTATACGGCTCGAGCCTGCTCATAAAATAGCTTATGTTCGTATTACTAAAGCCCAAGTCGTTTTTCCCGACATCTTAGCCGCTTATGATGCAGTTGAAGAGTATCTTGTTAAAAAGGAAATAAAGTTTGATGCGCCAAGGGAAATATTCTTTGCTGATTGGGATAAGACTGGTGATAATGAGTCTGTTGGTGATGTCGCTTTTCCGTTTAAGGCTTGACTGTTCGTTTTGACGCATTGAATAAATCTAGTCTCGAGTTTACCCTGTCTTTAATGTTGCTTGTAGCGGGCTCTTTTTGAAGCTACTACCTGCTATGTAAAGTTGTTAGGACATTGCTGTCTTGGTTAGCTATTTACCGGCTTGAGCCAAAAGATAACGTCTCTCAGTAAGTGCAAACCTCAAAGTACAATAACTGGCGAGGGGGATTGTTTGAGACGCTGCCTTATCGCGTGACTACGCCAGAACAACCAGATTACTTGAGCAGCGTTGCCCAGCAAAAAGGCAATAACCCCCATCATGAGGCCAGGCAAAAGGCTCGAGCGCACCCCTAAGATAAGCAAAACAGCCGTGATAACTAGCGACAAAAGCACCGCTTCAGTCACAAAACGGGTTTGTCCACCATAAACAATAACTCCTTGATACAAATTCTGCAAAAGGGCGAATAGAGGCCAGAATATACACAAAACCAATGCGGGAATAGCCAAAGAAGCAAGCTCTTGATTAAGGCCAGCTAGCGTACGAAAATAACCCTGACTAAGCGGTGTCAAGGCCACAAGCGCCATAAATGTGGTCAGTACTAAACCCAGTAAAAAGGCAAATCGGCTCAAATCGCTGAAACTGGCAGTTTTTTCTTTTAAGGCAGATACGACAACCTCGTTGTAGGCAAAGCCAAAACCTCTGAACAAAAATACAAAAGAAATTAGCACAGGCCAAACCGCCAGAGAGCTTAAAGCTTCAGGCATTCGACTGAGCGCTGCACTACCCAAAGGCTGGGAAACCAGTAACAAAAAACTAGTTAATGCTAGAGGCGTGTAAAACTGCGTAAAAGCTGGCCATGTCAGTTCACTCTGATGCATGGCCGGTAATTTCAAAAGGATGATAGGTTTGGCCCGCCGTGCTACGAAAATTGCCTCGGTTAAAACCCCTACACTGATTCCAGTAGCGGCTACGACAATACCTGGATAAGCCAGAAAAGCCGTGATTGCCATGGTAGCAAGGCTTGCTATTAGCCGAAAAAAGGTTCCCAGACTAATCGCTTTGGCATCACCGTAACGTAGCAAAACCCCTTGCTGAAATCGCCGGTGGGCAATACTCCAGGTCCAGGGAAGCAAGATCATAAGGCCCCAGCGCGAAGGCTCAATGATTTCTTCAGGAGGCTTAAGGCTAGCCACAATCAAAAGGTCATAAAGTGGGGTAAATGCCAGCAGTGCATGAGCTACCGTAATGAGGGCGCTGGTAATCATCATGAAGCGGTACATGAGTTTATAAGCCTGCTTGTGATCACTTAAGGCAGTCGAAGCAGCCAAAAGCATAATGATAGGCGACTCGATGATAAGGGCAACCGGAAAAACCACGCCACCAAGAGCGGCAAGGTGAATGGTTGGATCAACCAAGCGGGCAATAATAGCGTTTATAAGGGGTTGCTCGAGACCCATGAATACCCAACTAAGTGCCAAGGGCCACCAGATTTTGAGAATATGACGAAAGCTAGATGTTTGCACCTGCAAATCCTATCAGTAAAGCAGGCTACGCTGTGTGCTGACATAGCATCTTTGTCACGAGGGTTTCCTATTTACTCACGCCGAGATATATTATCTATTTCGCAACACCAGATCACAGGTAACTGCTTGTATTCGTAAACAAAACTTAGCTAATGCCCTTGCCTTTTGGTCCGAGTTGTCGCTTTCCATTCCTTAAATCAGACGAACTCCAAACGGGAATCGGCTCTCTCCTATGCTTTATTCTTCACTTCTTCAGCTACTGGTAATTATACAGACGGAGCCCCGGAGCTGGTTAAGCACAATAGGTATGCACCTAAGATTGTGCAGAACATTTTGGGACATTCACGCATAGATGTGGCTTTAGAGGTTTACACCAAAGTCATTGAGGATGACATCAGATATGCCGTTTTTGATCCTTTGGCAGCAAAGGTAGAGTCTGAAGAAAAGGAAGTACCAGGGAATCCTGAACAAACTGATGCTGAAACTGAGGCATAAATCTGCCATAATAACATGGCAGATTTGAAGCAGCATAACTTTCATGTACCTTTACCAGGGCTTACGCATATAGAACCTTAAGTAAATAGTCGTTATCCCAACCAGCTCTTAACCGTTTGGCTTTGATACTGG
>JAGQHN010000242.1 GCA_020431825.1 Trueperaceae bacterium
GTATCAAACCCCTATAGATGGTTACGCTGCGCCTCTTTATTCGCTTCCTTCTACCCTGGGGTTTTAGGCAGTGGTTTGGTTCCACTCGTATATTTAAACCTTAAAGGAGTGAGGATAGAAAAGGGTTTTGTAGTGCCTCTAGCTGCATTCGCTCTTCTTTAGTAAAGGTGCTGTCTAAGATGGCTCCGAAAGCTGCTGCATCTTCTAACACTCTTTTTGCTGCGTCAGGGAGTGCATCTAGTCCTTCCAGTCGAAAAGACACAGGAGACTGGGGGCCAAACAGGATGGCCCGCTCGAGTCCTTTCCAGTTCACTGGATCAGGCTCAGTTTCTGCCAGGCTAGCCAGAAGCTTCGCCCAGGTATGCATACGAAGCATAGGCGGCGGGCCACTTTGGGTCTGCAGCGCAGTAATGTGATCCGCCATGGCCTTGTAGCTTGGCGCTGTTATACGACCACTCCAGGTATAAGCAAGCCACCGTGCTTGCAGCTCGAGCGTTGGGAAATAGGGTCCTGACTGATGGTACATACCTATAAGTGCAAAATGAGGTAATTCAGGATTAAAGGTATGGTGATACAAATTTGCCTTTTGCTTGTCAGGTGCAAGTGCAGCCCTGGCCTTGGGACCAAGATAGGGAAGGTGCAGGTCATAGCCAGTCGCAAAGATAATGGCATCGATCTCATCACTGCTACCGTCCATAAAGTGGACACTTTTGTCGTCTATACGTTCAATCCATGGGCGCGGTATAAGACGCGCTTCTGCGACAAGTGCCAGGTAAAACTGGTTTTGAGTAAAACCAGCTTCAAAGGGATTTTCTGAAGCACAAGGTGCACCAAATTGCACAGGGTGTCCGCTGCTTTGTAGAATCAGAGCTTTAAGTGCCTCTGCATTCACTTCTGGTGTATGAGTCTCGGCTGCCAGGGCGGCGTAGCGGGTGTAAACCCGGTGTTCAATCGGTACACCTGCGAGTATTTTTTGCAGTACATAGCGGTGTCTTCTTGCCGAGACAAAGACTTGCGCCGCACCTTGCAGTGCAAGTTCACTTGCTATTTCAAGCGCGCTAATGCTGTGCCCCGCCACGAGAACCCGCTGACCACGGTAGTTTGCAGCACCACGGTAGTTTGCAGCGTGCCTTGCCCCGCCGCTGCCCTTAAAAGTAGACAGCCCCTCCACTTCTGGTACCGATGGCAGGCGGTAGCGGCCCGTAGCTGCAATTACATAGTCAAAATGCTCCTCCCATTCAGAGCCATCTGCTTTACGTGCTTGCACAACCCAGCCCTGCTTTTTATTATCAGCTTCAATCTCTAAAACTCGAGTTCCAAAATGGGCGCCTTCAAGTATGCCGAACTGTTCAGCGTACCGGCGGAGGTAAGCTCCTATCTGTTCAGCTGTGGGATAAGCAGGCGTACCTGATAGATGTGGCAGATCAGAGAAGGCAGTCATGACACTGCTTGTGTTGGTACGCATCCCTGGCCACACACTACTTTGTACGCCACCAACTCGCCACTGTCCCCCAACGTCGCTATCTTCTTCAATCAGGGTTGTATGAATGCCAACTTCGCGAAGCCAACGTGCAGCTACCAGTCCACCGGGACCAGCGCCAATAATTGCAGCCGTAGGAGAGCTGGCGTAGGTAGTTTTCTTGTTCTTATCCATCCTCTGAATCTTCTTTCTGGTGCAAAGAATCTACACTAATTTTGTCAGGTAGCAACAATATCTTAATGAGTATCACACAGGGCGTATTTCTCTGTAAAGGTGGAACGACTAGCCGGAATTGGTCTCGCTGAGCGAAAAGAAGGGAACGTGATCTTCAGGCAAACTTTATTCCTTTTTACTCTACCGCTTCCTTTTAGCCAAAGCCCACTTAGACTTTTGAGGCAAATCCACCTGCCTAACCTCAGCCACCTTAATTCTTAGACTCTTTAGCTTAAACTCACCCCAAACCTCAAGCCCAGAACCAATAGGAAGCAAAGACTCGAGTAAAACTAAATTGGCGAAAATCGTCAGTCTAAAACGCTCTTCTTATGAGGCGTACTTCGCCACCAGATAAGGTAGAGCCCTGCAAAAATTAAAACAACAGAAACAAGTATGACATTGAGCCTGCTAGAGAATAACAGCAGAGGCAAAAAGCCCAGTGAGCCTATCGCCGGAACAGGGTCTGGTGTTTCTGGTCGGTCATTAGCCGCAAACTTGCACAGCCGATCACAGCTTGCTGGAGCTGATGTCTTTGCTCATCGCTTTGTAAGTGCAAGCGGTTATAGAGGGCAAAGAGTTTGATTCTGGCTTCTGTCCAGTCACTGGGGTCACGTTCGGTTCGCATGGGTCTCCTTACAAAAAGATAGCGATGCGAGACCTTGCCCACATCGCTTTTTCTATTTGGATTTGCTAACTAAGCAGCTTGTGCGATTTGCTGCCAGTCCTGTTTGGGAAGGGTCAGAACTTTCCAGCCTGTTTCTTCCAGTTCAGAAGCGCGGTCATAATCCGGACTATCTTCTGCGGTCCTTGTAACGGCATTAGCTAAGCCCCAGCGGCTAAAGTCATTGTCTTGCATGAAGTGGTTAAGGATGCTGTCAAGTTCACCCTGATTGAAACTCAGATGGTTAGAGAGTTCGGCTACAGCTTTAATCGGTTGGTTAACAGGTTCGCTGCTGGCATCCTGCAAGACGGTGATGATTTTGTCAAAGGTAGCTGGGGTTGCAGCGGCTTTAACGATATCCCTGGTTTTGAGCCAGAAGGCTTTATCATCGGCTTCGAGGGCTTCATCGGAAAAGAGTTCATAGCTTTGTTCTTCCAGAGTCTGGGTTCGACCTACGTGATATTTGCGTTGACCATAATCAGGGGCGATCATGCCATTAGTACAGATGAGGCGGTAGATAAGTGGGGTTACCGTCAAGGCACCCTGACCAATTTCACTGTTTGAGATAACGATGCCAGATTGGACAGCGTCTCCCCTTTTGACTTCAGCCTCGAGTTTAGGAAAGACGCATTTTAAGTAAAGTTTGGTTTCGGTGACCTCACAGGAGAGAATATCCAAGCCTTTTTCATGATCGTCTCTCAAGTCCGAGAGAACCGGCAAAACAGCGTGGAGGAGGTCGTAGTTATCGAGGCGGCGGTAACGTTTGCTTAAGAAGGCTCGAGCCTTGCCGTCTAAGGTGCGTATCATGCGTTCACTTGTCTGGGTTTTAAACCAGTGGTTGATGTTCTGAGCAAGGAGGGTTGGGGCATCGGCTTGCATGCGGTCATAGTATTTAGCAGGGATGTTGAGGTGGGTGCCAATTTGCCGATGGGTATGTTGACTTAGGCTAAAGTCGAGGCTTTCTTCTGGGGTGCTTAAGCGAAGGGTTTCAGGAAGATGCAAAGGCTGGTCGGTTTCTTGCAGGTTCAGGCGAGGGATGAATTCTAGGTCACGAGTATCGGCAATGA
Organism: Trueperaceae bacterium; assembly: GCA_020431825.1. Taxonomy (GTDB): domain Bacteria; phylum Deinococcota; class Deinococci; order Deinococcales; family Trueperaceae; genus JAHEBB01. The sequence goes on from JAGQHN010000242.1 coordinate 3,422, forward strand.
AGTCGCGTTTTTGAACCTGCTGACGCTCGAGTTCGCTGGCCAATTCGCTTAAGGTTTTTCCTTGTTTCATTTTGGCTTCCTTTCCATGAAATAACCCGCACAACCTTGGTCATGCGGGTTGACGTTTGGGGACGTCTAAAGCTCCTTCAATCGTCACCTCCAGCCTGTTGAGTTAGTCTCAACATCTCTGGGGTGCATCTGGAAGATGCTATTTTTTCAAGT
>JAGQHN010000243.1 GCA_020431825.1 Trueperaceae bacterium
GTATCAAAGCCAAACGGTTAAGAGCTGGTTGGGATAACGACTATTTACTTAAGGTTCTATATGCGTAAGCCCTGGTAGATATGGGCTTTACCTGAGTCATAGCATGCTCTTAATAGGCAGCTTACCGCCTTTAGTAAAAAATAAGCAGGTTCCGAGCTGTAAAAAAATCGCTCTAAGAATTGCTCTACAGGGCGCTAAACTAGTGACACAATGTCAATCGCAAAGGGAATCGCATGGTAGCAAAAGAAATTGACCCTTTTAAGTCTCAACATGATTATGAACAAGCTGGTCAAACTGCCCTTGAGCGTGTTGCTGGCAATTTAAAATTGACATTTACAAGCTTGCCAAAAAACCTCGAGTCTCATACCGGGCGCATTTTTAATGGCCTTAGGTTTGAGCAGGCAAAATATGCTATTCAGATTGATCACCTTATCTTGCACCAGTACGGCATCATCCTGATTGAAAATCGTGGTGAACCCGCCGACATTACCGTTAATGCCATTGGTGAATGGACGCAAATTTATAAGGGTAAGTTGCTGCGCATTTCTTCTCCTCTAACCCAGGGCGAGAGGAAGTTGACTTTTCTAAAAACCTTACTCGAGCAACATGCCGCCGTGCTAAGACCCAGCCTCAAAAAAGCTGAGGGGCTTTTCAATGACGTGTCCTTTGATCTGCTGGTCACCATTGCTGACACAGGCGACCTGAGCCTTAGCCCGGGTATGAGTCTGCCACGGGTCTGCCGCGCACAGGATGTCGGCAAAAAAGTTATCGAATTAATGTTGCAGCACAAAAGCCAGGCTAAACGTGGCCTGTTTAAACGAAACCTCGAGAAAGAACTCTCAGGCGATGAGCTTTTTAAACTAACAGGCTTTTTAAAGCAACAACACACCCCTTTAGAACGAGAAAGTTTTAGCTCACGCTTTATCAAAGAGGACCACCAGGAAACGGATGCCCCAGCTCAAACAGCGGAAACAGCAAGTGAGCATAAGATTGAACGCGACTATTTGTTCTGCAAAACCTGTGGGGGCAGTCAGCTCTATATTGACCATCAGGGTGAGTACCGTGTGGTTTGTCTTGACTGTGGTGGCATTATGGTTATAGACCGCACCTGTAGCAACTGCAAGCGGCAGGGCTTTGTTAGCCGAAACGGCAATGACTATTTTGTTGAGTGCGAGGCCTGTCTAAATGCCGAACTTATTTTTGTAGACCCAGTGCGTTAGTAACTATAACGATTAACAAGTTCGCTTTGAGACTCAGTCTTTTATGCCATGAGTATCTAAACTGAATCATGAAATATCTTGTGGTTCTGCTGTGTTGTTCAGGTTTCGCCTTCGCTCATAAGCCCTTTTTTCCCGAAGCAGGTACACCCATTGAAATTCAAAACCCTATTATTTCGCAGGCTCATTATCTGCAGATAAAAGAAGGCTCGAGCCAGCGCTTTATCATTCCAGCTTTAGAAAGAGCTGTCCCGGTAGAAGTTCTGGTTTTAGATGATGACTTAGGGCGCTCTCTGGAAATGCAAGCAAGCTTAAGCTGTGATGGTCAGGAAAGGCCACTGACGAAATCCGATCAGCCCTTTTTTGAAACCTTCTCAAAACTGCATCATCGTTATAAGGTTATTGATACAATTGGGCCAACCGAGCAAGCCTGTGAAATTAGTGTTTCAGAAAAGAGTGGCAAAGCTGGCCCTTATACCTTTGCCATTGGCAGTGAAGAACGTTTTGATTTTGGCGATATGCTGGGCTTTTTTAGTCTTGGCGAAAAGCTCGAGCAGTGGCAAAAAGGTTATTAAGTATAACCAAGTTAAAAAGTGGTGGTATCATCCTGACAGATAGCCCAACTACCCCTCCATTTGAAACCTTCTCCAAAACAGTATTTCTCAAAATGTTTCTCGCATCCTGGCTGTCTGCTCTATACCATTACCAAGTAGCTTAATGAAAACGCTATTCCCCGGTCCATAACCGCTGCACGCTAGCCGAAAATCCTTGATTTTCAGCTTGGAGGTACTTAGTTTTAATCAGGCCTTAGTCAGCTCCTCATACATATAGGCTTCAATCGGTGGACAGGTACAAACGAAGTGCCTGTCGCCAAAGGTATTGTCTATGCGGTTTACGCTGGGCCAGAACTTAGCTCTGCGCTCATGCTGACTGGGGAAAACGGCCTGCTCCCGGCTGTACTTGCGCTGCCAATCAGAGTCAACCAGATCATCTAAGGTATGAGGAGCAAAATGCACAGGACTTTCCTCGGCACCAAGCGTACCTGCTTCAACCGCCCTAATTTCATCACGAATGCCAATCATGGCGTCAATAAAGCGCTCGAGCTCTCGTTTGCTCTCTGACTCTGTGGGTTCTATCATCATGGTTCCTGCAACAGGCCAGCTCATAGTCGGCGCATGAAAACCATAGTCCATCAGGCGTTTGGCAATATCCTCTTCAGAAATGCCCGTTGCCTCTTTAATAGGTCTTATATCAATAATGCACTCGTGCGCCACAAAGCCATTTTTGCCTTTGTACAAAACGTCGTAGTGTCCTTCAAGTCTCCTGGCAATATAGTTGGCATTTAAGATTGCCACCTGCGTAGCCCTCTTAAGACCTCGCTTACCCATGAGCTTAATGTACGCCCAGGAGATGGGTAAAATAAGCGCACTACCAAAAGGCGCGGCACTGACTGCACCCTGGTCTTGCCTCTCCCCCCCTAGGGGTGACACGACATGATCAGCCAGAAAGGGAGCGAGATGGGCTTTGACCCCAATAGGTCCCATACCAGGGCCACCCCCACCGTGCGGTATGCAGAAGGTTTTGTGCAAATTTAGGTGGGTGACATCGGCGCCAATGGTCGCAGGATTGGTCAGACCCACCTGAGCGTTCAGATTAGCACCGTCCATGTAGACCTGAGCCCCTGCCTCATGAACCAGCTGGCAGATGGCTTTGACACCCTCTTCAAACACGCCGTGGGTACTGGGGTAAGTAAGCATAAGGCTCGAGAGCTTATCTTTATGCTCAGCAACCTTTAGTTTTAAGTCGTTCATATCAATATTGCCATTGTCATCTGTCTTGACAACGACAACATCTAAGCCCATCATGATGGCACTTGCTGGATTGGTACCATGGGCAGAGCTAGGAATGAGGCAGATGTTTCTGTGACCTTCCCCCTGGCTTTCCTGATAGCGCCGAATCGCCAGGAGCCCGGCATACTCTCCCTGCGCACCCGAGTTAGGCTGCATGCTAATGGCATCAAAGCCTGTGATGACACAGAGCTGCTCGCTCAACTCATCAATCAGATGCTTATAGCCCTCGGTTTGATCTTTAGGAGCAAATGGGTGGAGGTTGGCAAACTCAGGCCAGGTAATCGCTTCCATCTCGGTAGTAGCATTGAGCTTCATGGTGCAGGAACCGAGGGGAATCATACCGTGGGTTAGCGAAAAATCTTTGTTCTCGAGGTATTTGAGGTAGCGCAGCATTTCGGTTTCAGAGTGATAGCGGCTAAATACCGGATGGGTGAGAAATTCGCTTTGTCTTACAAGCTGTGAAGGGATGCCTGACTCGGCATTTTCACTTAACGGGACGCCGAAAAGCTCGAGGATAGCCTTAACATCCTCGAGGGTGGTTGTCTCATCCAG
>JAGQHN010000244.1 GCA_020431825.1 Trueperaceae bacterium
AAATAACAATCTCTACCTCTTTAACCGCTTGTATATCCCTGAGCAGTAAAAGACTGGGCATCATTCTGTCTATGTCTAAACCTGTTGGTATAACAGGGACAATAATGTAATCAGCAATCATGCTCGAGCGACTTAAGACTTCCCGGTTATTGGGCGGGGTATCTATAACAACATTTAAACCCTTATCCTTAAAGGCTTTAACCTGTTGTAAGAGCTTATCCCGTTCTGCCTTGACTACCCTAAAGGGTAAATCCTCAGCATGAGCTGCCCAGCTTAAGCTGCTACCTTCTTCATCGGCATCAATGAGAACCGTTTCCCTGTCATACCAGCTACTTATCGTTGCCAGGTACATAGCAGAGGTAGTCTTCCCTACACCACCTTTCAGTGAAGTGATGACATAAACAGGCATGTGAAAGTCTATCCAAGTATTCCAGCTATTTGAATAGGTGAAAATACAAGACTATCTGGCTTGGTAATATTCCATTAAAGTAATGTAAATGATGTATAATTGTCCCATGGTCAGAAAACAGCTTTACATAGAAGAACAGCAGGAACGCGCTCTAAAAAATAAAGCTAAAGCTCTAGGCATCTCAGAAGCAGAACTGGTAAGACAAGCACTAAATACCGTGCTAAAAGAAGAAGCACAAACGAGACCTGCTGAAAAGAGTCTACTTGACACCCTATTTGCCGAAGCTGATCAGATCGCTAAAGACTATCAATTTGGTGAAAAGGACAGCTTTGATAGACAATCTCTTTATGAAGATGATAAACGCCAGAATCGCTTCTAACCATGCCCCATCTGATTGATAGTAATCTGCTTATTTATCCCTTTGATGCTCGTGACCCCTTAAAACAAACAAAAGCGAGGCAAGTGCTAAGTTTGCTCGATCAGCATAAAACCGGTCTTCTTTCTTCTCAAGCGCTATTAGAATTTGCCAATGTGATGTTGCGTAAACTAAAGCTACCATCTAACCAGGTTTATTCGCTGGTAGATAGCTATGAGCGTATCTTCCCAGTCTTGCCTTTAACGAGTGCCGTAGTGCTTGAAGCAGTTAGAGGGGTGAGAGATCATCATTTTGGCTACTATGACGCTCAGGTCTGGTCAGTTGCCAAACTCAACCAGCTTTCCAGTGTATTAAGTGAAGATTTTGCAACGGGCTCGAGTGTAGAAGGGATCAGTTTCTTAAATCCTTTAGAACCAAACTTTGCACTTGGAGTTTTGGAACGTTAATGATAGTGGGTTATGAACCTTTAAAGGTGGCCTGCCATAATTCACTTGTTCAACTTTCTAACTTATGAACTAAGTTAGATTTTGTTAAAGGAAGGAATACTTATGCCCCTGGTGACCATTAAAAAGAAATATCAAGTGGTTATTCCTCAAGAAGTCAGGGAGCAGCTGCAGCTAAATGAGGGAGATTTGTTAGAGGCTCATGTTGAAAATGGTCGTCAGATTTATACGCCTAAACTGCTCATTGACCGAGATGCTGCATTTAACACTATCGAAACTATTGGCGCTAAAGCCCGATCCATATGGGAAGCAGAAGGAAAAACAGAAGAAGCTATAGAAGCATTGATTTTGGAAACGATTGAAGACGTTCGAAATGACCAGTACAAAGCAGGCGAGACAAGCAAGTAAGGCATGAAGGTTGTGCTTGATTGCAATTTCTACATAAGCCTAGCGCTTGTTAGCCCTGCGCTTAGTGCACTCTCTGAGGCATGGCCATCTCTCTCATGTCAACACATAGCCTATGGGTAAGCAGGGCATCTTCATAACTGCTCAGCAGCTTGGTGGGGTCATTGTTACGAACTGCTTCAAGAAATGCCATATTTTCAAGTGCGACCAGATCATCTTTTACCCTTAACTCTCTGCGCTCTGACCCTGCTTCAACGACGACAGACTGAGGTCGAATTGTAATCAGTAAGCCTTCGCAAATAAGCTTAAGATAAATGTCATTTACGTCTTTTAAAAGGCAACTTGCTGATAGAAAGCCTGTTACGCCATTGGCAAACTTGAGCGTGCCCGTACTACTTGTAGCAACATCGAGGTTCGGGTAAGCAGCTCGAGCCTGGTAGCTTGCTGTTGCCCCTATTACCCTAGCTTCACCTAGGAGGTATCTAGCAAGGTCGACCAAATGGGTGGCTTGTTCCACGATTTGCCCACCTGACTGGTCTTGACGTTGCCACCAGCTTACCCCAGGCGTGTCCCCGTGCCAGGCAGCCAGCATGAGATGAGGGGAATGTTTCTTTATAGCAGACTTTACTTCTGCTAAAGCAGACATAGCTCGGAATTTATAGCCAACGGCAACAATGAGCCCACTTGCCTTGATTTGCGTTGCAATGCGTTCGGCCGTTTCCAAATCTGCGGATAAAGGCTTCTCAACCAAAAAAGGAATGCCCCTGTCAATAAATGCCTTTTCAATCTCTCCATGTACATGAGGGGGAACACTTATCCAGGCAGCGTCAACCTGTTCATTGTCCAGGAGGTCTTTGCAATGCCCATAAGCGCGCCCTCCATATCGCTCAGCTGCGGCTTCACGACTCGAGGGGGTAGGTGAAACGTGCCCGACAATCTTTAGCTCAGGCTGTTTTTCCAGCATGTCTAAATGGGCTTTAGCATACCCGCCTGCACCGATCATTGCTATGTTCATTTCTCACCACGCCCTATCTCTGCTCACTATCTTACACTTGCATAAACAAGGAAGCCCAATAACGACCTCTTTAAAAGTAATATCCTTATGAAAAGAACAGCGATTATCCGGGGGGTTTTCGCCTTTATAGTAGTTAGGAGAGTCTCCCCTCCCACCCCTGGTGCACAACCATGCATGTCAGTTTTTTGCGCGTGGCTCCTCAAAACCTTGGCTCTTGTCATGAGCACCTCAGTGCAAGGCATCATGAACAGGTATAGCAACTATCCTAGAAATATTCGCCAATTGCTAAAAAACGGTCCTTAAAAGTATTTCAAAGAACAATAAATCCAGCCACAGATCCACCAATTTTGATGGTCTCAAACCTATAAAGTGAGGAGTGGCTAAAAATACCTAGAAATTTTATCCAGGAAACGCTGTCAAGGATTCACGTTCTAAGTTCTAAAATAAATTGGGTGAAAACAATAGTATTTGGTCGGCAATGCCTGAATAGAGGATTTTTTAGAATCGTTGATGTAAGTATCAGGGTTCATAAGACAACCAAAAATCAGCACCATCAACTCCTAGATGTTCTTTTTGAGGATACGAGCACCTGGGAAGTAATGAAAAGTCCAAAGGTGAAATGCGCCTTATTAGCAATTGACCAAGGAGCAGAGTAGCTAAGTACCTCCTAGCTGAAAATCAAGGATTTTCAGCTTGCGTGTAGCGGTTATGGACCGGGGAATAGCGTTTTCATTAAACGACTTTGTTAGCTTGGTTGTACTTAGGGTAAAAAAAGCTATCTCAATAAGTGCATACTTAAGAACTATTTTGATAGGCATCAAGTTAAGTTGCACAACCCTGTCATAAACCCAAAATTGGGATGTTGGGAGGTAACTCTGGATAAACATTTCCTATTGACGCGACTCGATGAAATTGGGCAATCCCTTGCTCAAAGTGGTTACGCCCTTTTC
>JAGQHN010000245.1 GCA_020431825.1 Trueperaceae bacterium
CAAAGCGTCATGGCTTCAGCAGCAGCCGTTGCTTCATCAAGCAAAGAGGCGTTGGCGATTTCCATGCCCGTCAAATCAATAATCATTTGCTGATAGTTCAGCAGGGCCTCGAGCCGACCCTGCGCAATCTCAGCCTGATAGGGCGTATAAGCCGTATACCAGCCCGGATTTTCCAGAACATTGCGCTTAATAACCGCAGGTAAATGCGTGTTGTAATAACCCATACCAATGAATGACTTATTAATTTTGTTTTTGGCAGCAATAGCTTTTAACTCAGCCAAAACTTCATGCTCCGCCTTACCGGCGGGTAGCGCTAAGTCTTCTGTTAGTAAAATGCTGGCAGGTACGGTCTGTTCGACAAGATCATCTAGGCTTGACAACTGCAAAGCGGCAAGCATCTCTTGCTGCTCGGCATCACTTGGTCCAATGTGACGGGGGACAAAATCGCTTAGGTTTGCTGGCTTTGGCATTGTTTTCCTCTTAGCTCTTAATTTTTCTCATAGTGCATGCACTTTTCTTACTCTTAGCATAAGTCGCAACTTCTAAAGAATCAATAAGTCCGGCTAACAATCCCCAAAGAAATCCAGGTTGCTTGCCAGACCAATAAGCTGCGGCGCCAGTCTCATTTGTTCTGGTGTATAAAGTTTAGCAAGTTGATAGCTACCTGCAGTAGCGTTTTTCAAATAATCATGGCTTACTGCCAAGATTCTAATTAGGCCCCAGTAGATATGTTTGCCCTCGCGGTTTTCTACTAAAAAATTGAGGACGGGTGGTTGCTGAAAATTACGGATACCTTCTTTATCTTGAAAGGAAAACTGCCTGTCTTTAAATGCCTCGAGCCCGAAAGGCGTTAAAAGATGAATGGCTATGTCCAGCTCTCCTGGAAAGCCCTGCTCCCTGGTAATCTGCAAAGTATCGTTAACTCTGAGTGTGCTCCCCATACGCTGCTCCTTTAAGGCTTAAGGTGAAAAAGATAATCTGAAATTTGCTCTTTGACTGAGAGCAGATGTTTGTTTAGCAGCGAGCTGGCCCCTTGTTCATTTTGTACTTTGCAGGCTTCAAGAATAGCCCAGTGCTCTTCACTCGAGGGTCTCTGGTAGGGCAAAAGTGCATAGGCAACTCGCAGGTATCTATCTACGTGCAAATGCACCTGCTTAATCATGGCGCTTAGCTTGGGACGCTTAGCAGCAGCATATAAACTCAGGTGAAAAGCCTGATTAAGTTCTCCTAGTTTTACGCTATCAGCCGTTTTATCTGCCTCAGTGAGGATGCGCTCGAGCTTCTCAAAATCTGCCGTACTCAGTTGAGGTAGAGCATTTTTCAAAGCCAGGGTCTCCAGGGCCAATCTTATATCGTAAAGTTCACTAACTTCAGCATGAGACAGTGCTGCAACTTTGGCAACACTATTGGCATGCATAACGACAAAACCTTCGGACTCGAGCTTAACCAGCGCTTCTTTTATCGGAATGCGGCTTACCCCAAAAACTCGAGCTAACTCTGCCTGCTTTAAAAGTTGCTCGGAAACCAGTTCCCCGTCTATAACAGCCCGCCTCAAAGCATCAGCAACAAGCTCAGCCGCAGACTTTTGCGGCTGGTCAAAAAAACGTTTGTATTTACTTAAATTCATTTAGATTACTATCAAAGAATCTTCTTGAGCAAAAAAACCAATAGGTAGAGTTCTTAGCACCTTAGGTCTCTAGAAATCGGATAAGAATTTAGCACTCAATCTAACCTGTTGGCGTATGGGCATTGTATTGCAGTTTAAGGCCTTGGGTCGTCGGATTGTCATCAATATTAATTGCGGCAATCCCTACTACAACTCCTCCTTGCTGCTCTATCAATTCAATTGCCGCCTTAACCTGTGCACCTGTTTCAATCCAATCATCAGCAATCAAGACTTTTGCTCCAAGTTTAAGCGCATCCGTTCTCATTTCAAGAGTTTTACTCTGTTTGCTATAGTCCATAAACTCCTTGCGATATGTTGCCGTGGGCAATTTTCCCGCTTTCCTAATTGGAAGGAAGCCTATCTTAAAATGCCATGCTAAAGCTGTGCCTAAGATGAACCCTAACGCATCTATGCCAACTACATACTCAATTGTGACGTCATCAAATTGGGAGGCTATGTCATTGACCAGCATTGCAAAAGCACGATAGTCTGCAAACAGTGGCGTGACATCATCCCTTGGCCCTTGGGTATATCTGTCAATCAGCCTAAGGTACGGAGAATCAAGCGGTTGATACATTTCTTCAATCATAGAGAAGAAATTGTGGGCAATATGCACAGGATTTTGTGGGAGACCCTCCGCAGCAAAATCTGCGATCACTTGACCATCTGTGAAGATGCTCGTCTTCAAACTAATATAATCTCGATAGTTTTTTGCAATTGGCAAAATTTGCTCTACCCCATAAATATCTAAATAATGTGCATGATCTCCGCCTACTTGTATCACCTCAACTAAACTCCAAAGATAAACAATTCTTAAATTAGGAAAGCCGGTATCAATAGCAAGCAGATCCCCCATTTGAGCCGAGATATCATATTGCTTCATCACATCTGAATATATAGCCAGAGCTTCTTCTAAAGAATCAATAAAACGAACCTGACATCCTGCTTCTGTACACGATACTGCAATTGCAAGCTTGAGTTTCATACAACCAACTTCCTCTTCTATGACAGAAGTCAGGACTGAATTAACTACTAACTATCTTCCTCGGCAATCTTGCTATAGGCAGCTGCGTCAAGCAGGTCCTCGAGTTTCCGAATAAGGTATGTACTTTGCTCATTGGCTCAGTACGAACCTAGTAAAACTATAGCACCTAAGTTCAAAAGCGCAAACGAAGTCAAGACCTAAGGTTTGAAGCACTTCAAGTCTCTTTTCCAACTCAACAATCTCGAGTTAGCATCCCTGAAGTGCTTGGTCAGGCTGCCGTCAGAACCCGAACTTTGATGTCGCCTAAACTTTGTTCTGTTACCCAAAGATCATAATGCATCTGCTGGTTAAGCCAACTTTCTGCTGAGGTATCAAATGCTTTTGATAAACGTATTGCCATTTCAGGGCTGATACCTGAACGACCATTAAGCAAAGCTGATAAAGTTTTACGACTTACACCAAGTGCTTCTGCTGCTTCTGTAACAGTTAACCCCAGAGGTTCAATGCATAGCTCGCGTAAAACTTCACCAGGGTGAGGAGGATTAAACATTTTCACTTTGTTACCACCTTAATGATAGTCTTCATAATTAACATCGATAACATCGACACCTTTAAAACCAAAACTAACTCGCCAATTACCACTTACACTCACGGCCCAGGTACCTTTACGCTTACCTTTTAACTCATGCAGCTTTAGACCCGGTAAATTCATGTCTTTTGCTGAAGTAGACGCATGTAAGCGAGCTAAAATGATTCTTAACCGTTTTTCATGGTTTGCTTGAATGCCAGCCGTTGAGCCTGAAACAAAGAATTTCTCTAAACCCTTATGTTTGAAGTTTATTATCACTTGCCCTAAGCGTAACCCATCCCGTGAC
>JAGQHN010000246.1 GCA_020431825.1 Trueperaceae bacterium
TGTGCTAATGCAGGATAACTCTATCCGCTTAGCAAAGGCCTGGGACCGCAGAGTAATCGGTTCAATGACTGACCAGGCTAAGCATCTGCAATTTTATCTTGAGGATGAGGGTGGTCTTGCCGCTGCAACTATACCAGCCTTAATGATGCGTATTAACCGCATGCCTATGAAAAAAACCTCTGCCACAAACAAAGCAGGGGGCTATATCTTTCCTAGTGATGAAATACGGAACGTTCTAGGTCATGCGTATTAAGCAAAAATTGTTTTGCTGGGCGGTCTGAATAAACGTCGGCAATCGACTTGTTAACCCTTTTGAGCCAACCCTGGTTAATTTTAGGCTAAGCAAAATCATTTAAGTGAAATTTAAGCATGGCAAACGCATACTGGTTTTAGAAAAAGGAGAAACAGAAAATGTTCAACTTAAAAACACTAAACAGCCTAATTTTTAGCCTTGTTGCCGTCTCGAGCTTTGCTTTCGCCCAGTATGGTATGCCAGACTTTAGTAATTTTGACTTTACTGGCTATATGAATAATCAGGTGGCTATAGGGCAGGCTTCACTCCAAAGTATGATGGCACAGATTATGCAACAACGTGGCCCTGAAATTCAGGCAGCTTATCAGCAGTGCCTGACTTCAGGTGCATACTGCGGTTCTTTTGACGAGTACGCACTCAATTATGTAACAACCAACGGTTTTACCGATGGTGGTGCCTGGGCCAGACAAAATCAAATCAATATTGCCAATGAACAAAACGCCTGGAATAATGTGCAAATCGCGCAGCAGGGCTATCAAAACGCCTACGGCAACTATACTGGCAACTATTCACAAAATATGACCGAGGCAGGCAATGTCATGATGGGTAATAGCACTTGGACCGACCCTTATACCGGCGCAAATTACACATTGCCCTACCTCAACATGCAAGCCGGTCAAAGCTTTTACGACAATGCCAGTGGCTACTTCTTTCAGTACAATCCTTACAATGAGCAAAATGGTCAGTACTACATGAGTCCAGATGGTTATACCTGGCAGCCCATGAACCCCTGGCAAGCTGGTCAGTAAAGCCAAAACAAGTGACTGCGGCCTTCGGGCCGCTTTTTCATTAACCAGTCTGTGAAAAAAGCAACTCCGCTATAAAGGGTAATTTTCAAAATCACATGCCTCTGCTATCTTGATGCTACGGGAAAAATCATCTTCCCAATTCAATGCCTCTCTCGAGGCAAGCGTATGCCCTCTTAACTTTTTGTTTACGCACTGGAGTTGAAATGAAACGGCTCTTATTAGGCGTGTTTTTGTTTACTGCCTGCAGTTCTGGCAGCAGCAATGTGCAAGCACCTACCATTTCCACTTTTACAGCGACCCCTCCCGTAATCGCTGCAGGACAAAGCAGTAAGCTAACATGGTCAGTCACAGGCACAAACCCTATCATTACTAGCATTAACCAGGGTATAGGTGAACAAAGCAAGGGCTCTGTTAGTGTTTCTCCCAGCAGCACTACGACTTATACGCTAAGTGCCAGTAATAGCGCGGGAAGCAAAACCAAGGATGTCACCGTCAAGGTACAAACAAGCAATCCAACAGGGCAACTAGCGGCCTTTCCTGGGGCCGAAGGGTTTGGCGCAAGTGCCACAGGTGGGCGAGGCGGCAAAGTCATTTATGTAACAAACTTAAACGCCGATGGGCCAGGTTCACTTCAGGCAGCTCTGGATGAATCAGGTCCCCGTACCATTCTCTTTAAAGTCTCAGGTATCATTGAAGGAGTACCTATTGCCCAGCATGGTGACTTTACGCTGGCAGGTCAAAGCTCGCCAGGCGGCATCATTTTAAGGGGGCTTATGCTTCAGGGTGATGAGGTCTGTGAGGCTGATGATTGCCCTTTGCCAACCGTTACCCCAGAAAACTTTATTATCAGATTTATCCGCCTGCGTAACCCCTTACCTGACGGTTCAGATGGGGACGGTTTGCGGCTGCATCATGCTAAAAATGGCATCATTGATCATGTATCGATCGGTGGTGCAACCGACGAAGCTATGCAGGTTTCCTTCTCGAGTGACATAACTATCCAGAACAGTCTCTTAGCCGAAACGGTCGGCGAACATGTTGATTATGGCGGCATGCTTTTAAACTACAGCGACCCAGCTCGAGCCTACCCCCTTACGCGCTTATCCATACACCACAATATGTGGAACCGCATTGTTGGTCGCTTGCCAGAAATCAGCCGTGAAAGTCCTGGCGCTACAGGATCAGTGATGGAACTCGAGCTGTCAAACAACCTGGCCTATGACCCAGGTGCTGCCATCTGGTTTTCTAACTGCTCTATTACAGGTGGTGCTGAAAACGGTTATGCCACTAACCCTGTTTACTATCATGCCAATATTGTTGGTAATTACCATATGCAAAACCCCAGCAGAGAAACCAGTTTTGGCTCTTACTCCATGGAGTGTGCACTTCCTCCTTCAGAAGGCTATTTACCCAGTAACACCCAGACCCGCTTTTTTATGCAGGATAATCAGAATAATCTTGGGTCAGGCTTAAAAGACTTCCAACTGTTTTACTGCTGTAATGATTTTGCTCAGGCAGCCCTGGATAAAACGACTACCTTTCCAGATAATAATGCTCCCTTTAAACAAAACGAGCGCTTTGCCTTTCCCCCAATCAGCTACACCGCCAGCAGCGACCTTACCGAGTATTTACTGGCCAACGTTGGTGCTTTCCCCCGCGACGCTATGGACAAACGCTTACTGGGTTTTGTGAACAGGAGCGAATTTGATAGTACTTCCAGAGATACAAACCCAGCCAGTGATGCCCTCACATTACCCTTTACTACCCCACCTGCTGCTCCTGCCGACACAGATAATGACGGCATTCCCGATGACTGGGAAAGTGCCCACGGCTTAAACCCTAATCAGAATGATGGCAATGAGACAGGTCTTTCAAAAGTCCTGACAGGAGTAGAAGGCTATACCAATCTTGAAGTATATCTGGATATGCTGGCCCAGAAAATCATGACTGAGTAAACTGAATTGTACCTAAATAATAGCGTGGTTCAGTCTTTGCTTCTTAAGCAAGGTTGCTATAAACCTTAAGCCTGAGGCGATAAATTAAAGTAAAGATCATAGAGAACGGGGCTCTTATAAGGAGTTTAGAAGTTTACTAAGTACCTCCAAGCTGAAAATCCTTGATTTTCAGCTTGGAGGTACTTATTTTTCCGCCACCCTTTTAAGATCAGCGGCATACGTTTCAAAACTAGCACTAAAATCAGGAAGGGCTTTAGCAATCATGGGTAACATTAGACCCCTAAAACGCTCCTCCATAAAAAACTCTGTCATTGTCTGGTTTTGAGACTTGAGGATATAGGTTCTAATGCCTTGAAACATAGGTGCGGCACCATCTCGCCAGACCATCTTTTCCTGAGGAATAAACTCGCTTACTCGGAGCTTAAAGATGCGTTCTGGAGCAATGGTAGCAACGAGTTCAATT
>JAGQHN010000247.1 GCA_020431825.1 Trueperaceae bacterium
GTTAGCCATGCTTTGTAGGATAAAAGCTAGCTGTTATTTGTGCGTTATTTTTAGGTGGTCACGTCCTCACCTGCGGTTTTATCTGGAAGTTTAATTGGTCTTAAACTACTCTGCTGGGTTCTGTCAAGTTAACTCAAAATCGCACAGTTTATTAATCATATACCGCATGAAACCATACTTAGAATCCATTTAGATGACAAGTTTTAAGGAAAATACATCCAAAATTGGAAATAGTTTGTCGGATTTCTCTCTAATATCATTTAACTTGACGAAACTAGAGTAAAGGGATGGTACAGATAAATCACATGCGAGATACTTATCTTTGGACGCCAACCTTTCTTGGGATAGTCTGCTAGTTCGGGCATTAAGAAAGCTTACCTAATTTAAGTTAACTTAAAGGAAACACTGTGCCTACGAAATTAAAGGATGCTAACCCTATTCAGGCAGCTTCAAATTCAAACTGGTACTCATCAAAAAGGGTGAAAAGGCGCATAACAATTTGCTCGAGCTCGAGTTTCTCTGCCCTTGTCTTTGCCTCTGCCTCTTGTTCTTGAGACAGTATTGGCAATTCAGCTACATAAGCTTCTGCTAGTTTTTGCGTTTCTTCATAACTATTAGGCTGCTCTGCAATATAAAAGAGATAATCAAAAACCTCAGGAGCTTTGACAAACCATTTTACCACCTGAAAGATGCCGTGTATAGCAATCGGAATCGTTTTTAGATTTAAGGCAGTTTCTAAACCCAGGCGAAAATAGGTTTTTGCCTCATGCCATTTGTTTAGCTGACAGGCAATGCTGCCTAGCGATATGGCGTCTCTGGCAACCCCCAAGTCATTGCCCAGATTTTGATAAATCCCCAGACTCTCTAGCAAAATAGTTTCAGCTTCATCGTATTTTTTCTGAATATCAGCTAGCCAGCCCAGGTTGGTCAGCTCAATGGCAATACCAGCCAGATCATTAAAGTCACGGAACATGCCCAGGGCTTTTTTATGAACTTGCTCAGCTACCTCATAACCTTCCAGTTCATCTAAAACATTAGCAAGGTTTCCTAAAAAGCGCGCCTCGTTATGACGATTACCCAAGGCTCTGACCTGTTCAAGTGCCTCCTCGTAATAGCCTCGAGCCTCCTCATACCTACCTTGCTCCCGTGCAACGTTACCCAGACCATTAAGGCTATTTGCTAGATGGGTCTGCTCATTTAAGGCTTTACTCAGGTCTCGAGCCTGATCATAAAGCTCGCTGGCCTGGCTGAAATTTCCCTGGTACCTCAAGATGTTTGCCAGAGAGGTGCGGTAAAAAATAGCTTCGGCATCCCTTTGCTGGTTTTCTTCGGCCCTTTTCAGACTTTGTCTGATAAGCTGCTCTGCTTCCTCGAGCTTACCAAGGCGAAAAGCGAAATTACTTTTCCTAGCCTCAATCCTGGCAACCAAATCAGTATTTTCTGTGGTAGCTACTACATCTTGAAATTGTGCAAAAAGACGGTAGCCTTCCTGTAAAAAGCCTTTTATTTCATAGTACAGGGCCAGACCAGATAGACTTTTTTCAATATGGCTCGTCTCTCTTTGCTCGAGGCTAAACCTTAAAGCCGCACGAATATTATCAAGTTCTCTGTCGAAAGCTTCCAGACTTTGAGCCTGTGCCGCTGAACTCAAACCAGGACCCTGCTGCTCTACCAGAGACGTATAGTACGCTGCATGATTATTCTGTATGGCTGCCTTGTGTTTTAAATGATCAAAGGCAAAATCTTTAATGAGACTATGAATAGCAAAACGTTGCTGCGATGCCTGTAGCAGAGACTTTCGTACAAATAGATCAAGCTCCGTTTGGCTGAGTCCAGCAATGTGCCAGGCTGCTTCAGGAGAAAAGCTGCCACTAAAAACCGTTAAGGTAGCAAATTTATCTTGTTCTTTCTGACTGAGCAACCGCCAAGAATAGTCAAAAATAGCCCGGGCACTGCGGTGACGCTCACTGACATCGGGCATGCTGGTAGCCAGAATCTCGCTGGTTTTTTCCAGTTCTTCCGCCAGCGTCTGAACAGGTAACTGATCTAAGAGAGCTGCCGCCAGCTCGAGCCCTAAAGGTAGTCCCTCTAATAACTGGCAAATTTTTAATTCAAACGATCTTTGCTTTTGATCTAATTCCTTTCCCAAACGCTTTAAATGATGCTCAAGCAAACTTAGCGCTTCATAGCTTTCAGCAAGCTCAAACCCTTCAGGATAAGGAAGCCCTTCAAGTGGTATTAGCCATTCCGCCTGTAAATTCAGGCGTTCCCGACTGGTCACCATAACTTTGAGGTCGGGGGTTTGCTCGAGTAAATCAATAAGCCAAGGCAGGCCAACTTCCTTAATATGCTCAAAATTATCCAGAATGAGCAGGAGTTCTTTTTGTCTTAGATAGCGCAAAATTTGTTCATTGGGATCTAGTCGGCCACTTAGGTTAAAAGACAGGCTGTTCGCAATCGCTAAAACAAGCTCGTCGCGAGTAGTCAGAGAAACAAGCGAAATAAAATGAACCCCCTCAAGAAAGCTCTTTTGCATTTGCCCAGCTTCAACAGCCAAACGTGTTTTGCCTACACCTCCCATCCCCACCAGGCTTAGCAAACGACAATTGGGATCCTGTAAAAGCTCAGTTATTCGTTGCAATTCCATCTCACGCCCTACTAGTCTCGTAGGATAAAGAGGAAAGCTTGGTTTTGGCTTACTGCGGACTTCCTTGATACGATTCAAAAGTTGTGTGGTTTCTAGCGTTGGGTCTACCCCTAATTCAGTCTGTAGCACCTCTTTACACAGCTCATACTGCTTTAGAGCTGACGCAAATTGCCCAACTCGAGCATAGAGCAGCATCAACTGCCGGTGCGAGGCTTCTCGCCAGGGTTCTATCGTCAGAAGCCTTGAAGCATACTGAATCGCTTCGCTATAATTTTGTGCTTTGCTTAGCCTTTCACTCAACATTTGAAAAACATTCAATGCCAAGCGAGCAAGGCGCTCCCTTTCCGTAACCTGCCACTCTTCAAAAAGCGGCACTTCAGGCAGAAAAAAGCCTTTCATAAAGTCACCCTGATAAAGCTCGGCTGCCGTCTTCAAGTCACCCGCCTTAAACTGATTTTCAAATACCTGGCTGTCAAGAAAAAGCGCATCTGGCGCTACTGCTACCGTTTGACGGTCAATCAGCAGGTGATCGCCAACAAGTTTGCGTAAATTAGAAAGGTGGACACGCAAATTAGCCTTGGCATCTGTTTCAGCGGAATCTTCCCAAAAAAGACCTGCTAACTCATCCCTCGAGTGAACTTGCTGATTTACAGCAACATAGCACAGGAGCGCCTGAGCCTTACTCGAGACAAAACCATTTAAAGCTTTGCCATCAAGACTCATTTTTACCTGTCCCAAAAGGGAAATGTGCAACTTTGCAGCCATTTACGATCTCTTAACGCTTCTTCCTTAAGCTTGTCCTAGCAGTTCAAAACACCT
>JAGQHN010000248.1 GCA_020431825.1 Trueperaceae bacterium
CGTCTGATAGAAGATGAGGTAACTAAGCAGTGGGGTAAACGAGCAAGTAGTAAATATTCACGGATAAATGGTCTTATTCCAAGTGACTTAAAAAAACAGTTCAAGGCAAAAGTTGCGTTGGATGGATCTGACATAAGTAAAAAAATTGAGGAATTGATTCGGGATTATGTAAACTCCTAGTCTTCTTATCTTCTAGAAGACTAGGAGTTTAGAAGAAAATATTACTTTGAGTATTTGCTTGAGTATCAAGCAAGTGGTATTCTCGCTCAACTTACACAAGTTAAGGAGGTGGGTGAGTTAACGAAATAGGCTAAGTACCAAACGAAAAAACCTCTGCGGCTAACAGAGGCTTTCTCAGATGTCGTGTTTATTCGACCCACTAATTCAATAGGGTCAAATATACGGCACACGGGTGCTTAATTGCAAGTTTTTTTCTCACATAAAAGGAGAACCCTGTGCTAAAACCCCAGATGTTGGGGTCTGCTGAAACGCATCAGCAGCCAATCTTTCTGCTTTCTGAGCAAAATATAGATATCTACCAAAACCTGCTAGAAGTCGCCTATCATGTGGGCGACCGCCGCGGCTATAAAGCCATCCCCAACCAAGTCACCTTCTTCTGCCCCACAGAAA
Organism: Trueperaceae bacterium; assembly: GCA_020431825.1. Taxonomy (GTDB): domain Bacteria; phylum Deinococcota; class Deinococci; order Deinococcales; family Trueperaceae; genus JAHEBB01. The sequence continues at coordinate 631 of JAGQHN010000248.1, forward strand.
TCGTTGCCTCTGCTTTAGGCATGCACCGCTCAACCCTCTATAGAAAACTCCCAGAACTCCGAGAAGCAGGTCTAATCGATCAACGAGGCCACAAGACCAGTCTTCACGGACAAACCCGCTCAGATGGTTCTTTATGGGCTGTGAACCTAAAGCCTGAGACAGGTTACAAAGCCAAACTCCATATCGAAGACTTTAAACACGATTACAGGGATTTAGAAGCAGATATTGAAAGTGGAAATACAGCCTATAACTATCTGCGACAGTCAAAAGAAACGACTAAGGACTTAAAGAGCGTTGAGTTAATACTAGATTGGATACCGTTACCCCCTTTAAGAGATAAATCTCCGTTATCTATGACTGTCGCAGAGGGTCAAGTTGCGGATATTGAAGCCTTTTTAGACTTACCTGACGTTCATCACAGTGATCGTGGTGGGGCTGTGGCTTACAGTGCCATGCAACTTGCCTTGTTTTTAGGCGATGTTGAAAGTATTGCCTTTTATCGTTGGCTCTTATGGCAGGCTTTAAGGCTATCCTGGCAGGATAAGAGCTGTTTTGGGGCTTTACATACCCTGTTACTCTCTGTAAGGCATGACAAGGACTTAGAGAGCTTTAGAAAGCCTGGTGCGGTGTTTGTGAAAAGGCTTAAAGATTCTAGTTGGTGGGAGCAGTTAAAGCAGGTTCCACTTACTAGGGTAGGGTCAGTAGGGAAGGTGAGCTAAAAGATTTAGACAAACCTTTAGACTCACCTTCTCTTCCAAAGGTGCTCATTTTATGTTTCCTAGGAATCATTGAATAAAACGCAAGATTCTTTCTAAGGAAGTGACATTTATCTATCTTGACAAAGACATATGTTATTAATAACATATGTATAGATGTTTTAGGAAAGGATGGTGTCAAACCAATGAGCATCCAACACATCATTCTTGGCTATTTGTATGAATGTCCTCAAAGTGGCTATGCCTTGAAAAAGGCGATTGCCGATGTTCCCTTTTTTCATTCATCAGCTAATAACAACCAGATATATAAAGCGCTCTTGAGCTTACATGAAGAAGGTCTGGTGGAGTTTGAATTACAAACAAAAGACCGGGGTGCTGCCAGTAAGGTTTACACGCTTACAGACTTGGGTGTAACGAAATTGAGAGAGTGGGCGGCATCTTGCTCTGACGTCTCAGAACATGTCAGCGCTTTTCATCAGCATCTTGCCTTTGCCCATACGCTGAGCAGAACAGAACTCGAGCACCTCCTTAACAGTTACGCTGCGGAACTAGAAGATGAACTAAACACCGCAAAAGAGTTGCAGCGACGCTTTAATCAAAGTCGGCAAAATTCTTCAGATACACCAGAGGCAAAGTTAAGAAATCTCTTTTGGGATGCCATTTACGGGCACCGAGTCAAACATTATGAATTAGAGCGGAAGTGGCTACAGGAAACAAAGGAAAAGGTCATGGCCTTTGGCATAGCTAAGGAAGGAGTTACTGCAAATGACATCAATCTATAAAAGCGCAAAAGGTAGAGAAATCGTTCAGCAGCAGTATGATGCTTTGTTAGCTCAGCTTTCAGGTGATATAGAGCATATATATGTTGATACTGCGCAAGGCTCGAGCTTTGTCTTGGCAGCAGGTAAGCCCTCTTCACCAACTATTGTCTTTTTGCATGGCTCCCTGTCTAATTCAATTACCTGGGCTAATGACCTTTCGTATTTCTCAAAGCAGTTTCGTGTATTTGCCGTTGACATTATTGGTGAGGCTGGGAAAAGTGCTGAGTCACGACCTACCTTACACAGTGATGCCAATGCTGAGTGGTTAAAAGAAGTGCTTGATAAGCTAAATGCCTCTAAGGCTGTGGTCGTAGGCTTGTCTCTTGGTGGATGGTTTGCCCTGGACTTTAGTAATCATTTTCCAGAGAGAGTTTCTGGCCTGGTTCTCATGAGCCCTGGTGGAATAAGCAAAAATAGAGATGTTGTAAGTTGGATATTGCCTTATTTTCTATTGGGTCCCTGGGGCATCAAAAAAGCCTATCAGAAAATTCTTGGTCCGCTTGGCAGGGAACTCGAGGATACTGAGCTGAGTCGGTTTTTGCAGCTCATTCCAAAACATGTTAATCCTCGCACGGAAGACCTGCCCATTTTTACCGATGCTCAGCTGGCAGCTATAAGTTGCCCAGTTCTACTGCTGCTCGGCGCTAAGGATGTCATGGTTTATCCTGAAGAAGTTCGCAGCCGTTTGCAAGAAAATCTGCAAGCGTATGATGAGGTCTATCTGGAAAATGCAGGGCATTACCTAGGTAATCAGTCAGCTCAGATTGAGCGCTTCTTGCAGAAAGTTTACATTGCGGAATCAAGTGTTTAGCTTCTGACTAAATTAAGGGTTTTGGTTAAAACCGCAAAAATTGACAAAATGATTCATAGTAAGCCCTCTTAATTCAAGAGAAAGGTTGTTGCAAACGGTATTTCGTCAAAAAACCTTCAACCCTAAAAATAGACCCATAATTCATCTTACTTTTTGGGGTCGGAGTATGACCAATGATTTTTTATGACTCAGGTCACTCTCTCAGCTTTCAAAAAACGTCCGATTTTTCAAAAGCTGGTCAACTCCCATAAATAAAGGGGAAACGAACCTTTTTTCTTATACCCGTTTTTTGAAAAGACCTAGTCATGTCGGAGATGTATCTCTAAAGGGCAAAGGTATTGACCAGTTCTTATGAATCATTTTGACCGAATTTGCAGATATAACCAGAGTTCACCGATTTGTTTTTTAGCCAGTTCCAGAGCACCCACGCGCTCGAGGCTGGCCCGTACGACCTCT
>JAGQHN010000249.1 GCA_020431825.1 Trueperaceae bacterium
CAAAATTACCAGGCGACCTTGCATATCCAGGTGCTCAGCCAGAACATCTGCAAGGTCAATAAAGTGTTTTGCAAGCAGAAAGTTAGATTGACGAAAAGCAAGAATAGCTGTCATTTCAAAAATATGCACATGTCCTTCTTGATCAATAGGGGCCTCTTCCAATGCCTGTTTTTCATTCATCATGAAGTGGGGCCAAACCAATGAAATACCTTTTTGTGCCTGATTTAAACTGACATACAGCTTGGCCTCGAGCCCTCTCGCCAAAAGCAGGGGATTATCTTTTAGCAGGTCAAAGGCTTCATTATCATTTTCAAGATAAATCAGCAGTTCGGCTTTACGACACTGCAAAATAGCATCATAGGGAATTAAGCCGAGGAGCGAGAAAAATTGTGACTGATCAAGCTGATGCTTAACCCGGTCAAAAATATGAGGATTTCTCAGACTCTCCAGACTCAGTTCTTCCGAGTTATTATTTTCTTCGTTTATCGTCAGCGTGTACTGAGAGATAATAGGAGATGAGGGTTCTGACATAAGCTAAATAAGGCCAACTTCGTGAAAAAGAATTTTAGGTGAGCTTTGTATGATCTATTGCTAGTTGCAATTCTGGCTTAAAGATGTTTGTTTCGGTATCATCGTAACAAACATTCTGAAAGGTGCACGTTCTGCTTTAACCATGAGAGCTTATCTTTTTGCCTTGATAAGTCAATTCAGGCAATCCTGTACTTTCAGGCCAGGAACTGCTGATTCGATTTTTTGTGGAAACTTACGGCAACTATTTCAACTGGCCCGCAAGCAGGAGCACATGAGTTTTGTCAAAGCAGCAGATGCAGCACATTAACTATGCCAGACAAAGCCAACGCCCTAAGCTTTACACAACAATTTCTCATGTTTTTTGAGTACTGTCAAAAGCTTATCAATATCCTCTTCTGAGTTGTAAAAATGCGGCGAGACGCGCAAATTGCCGTCGCGGCTCGAGACAATGATGTCAGCGGTTTCAAGTAAGCCCACCAGGGTCTCAACATCATAAGCTTTAAGGGCCATCATGGCGCCATGTGCTTTAGGCGTGGCTAGCTTATAACCCTGCGTCTTGGCAGCATTTTTGAGCCTATCTGTCAGCGCATCAAGCTGAGCTTTAATCGCTGCTGTGCCTAACTCATGAATAAGCTCGAGCCCGGCAATTCCCGCATAGACACAGGGATTTGGCGGTGTACCTGACTCAAACCGTCTGGCGCTTTCAGCAGGCAGATGATGGTAGATATCCAGAGCCATACTATCTTCTTGTGCAAACCAGCCCGTAACCGTGGGATTTAATTCAGGAAGGAGGTCTTTTCGCACATACATAAAAGCCAGTCCAGATGACCCCAGCAGATACTTCAGTGTTCCTCCTACCAGAATGTCTACACCAAGGTCTTTAACATTTATGGGCATCGTACCCAAAGATTGATAGGCGTCTAGCATGAGCAGCGCTCCCTGCTCATGCGCGAGCTTGGCTATGGCTTTTGCGTCTTGCATGGCACCATTGCGGTAACACACATGGGAAATAGCAAGGAGTTTGGTTTTTTCATCCAGGGCAGCCTCGAGCCTTTCCAGAGGAATCTCTCCCCCTTCTTCGGCAACATGGCAAACCTGCGCACCTCTTGCCTCCTGAGCATGCCAGTTCTGTGCTACGGTTGGAAACTCAAAATCACTGACCACAATTTTCGGGCGCTCCTCAAAAGATAGAGCGCTGGCAAGGCTGCTGACCGCCGCCGAAACCGATGTTGTTACCGCAATCTCGTCAGGTTCAGCATTAATGAGTTGGGCAAAAGACCGTCTTACTTTTTCCAGTTTCTCAACCCATAAGCCCCAGGGAGAACCCAGGGTTTTCCAGTCATACAAGTACTGCTCATACGCTTTTTCAACTTCAAGAGAGAGCGCACCCTTAGAACAACTGTTTAGAAAGACCTTCTTTTCAAAGATAGGAAAGTTAGTTCGCAACATAGACCCCTCCTTTTTGGAAATTTGCCAGGAGTATGGCGCTTGAAGCTTCATTGTAAAACGGTAGGGCTAGCTTTTATAGCCCGGATGGCGACTTGGTCCGGGGCGTTTTTTGCTTATCATTAAGTGGCAAATCTCATCAAAAGGATAAAACCATGACAGTCCTTATCAAGCATCTTCGTCCGTGGGGTAAAGAAACCGTAGATCTACTCATTGAGGCAGGTAAAATCAGCAAACTCGAGCCCTCACTAACGCCCCCTGCCCAGTGCCAGGTCATCGATGGTCAAAACCGGCTTCTGCTCCCTGGACTTATTAACGCCCACGCCCATCTTGATAAAAACTTACTGGGTCTACCCTGGCATAAAAATCAGGTGCCGGGACCGCGTATTCGTGACTTTGTAGACTTTGAGCGCAACTTTCGCAAAGAAAAAAACATTTCAGCAGAAACGCAGGCAGCCAAACAAATCGAAGCGTCCATTCACCTGGGCATCACCCATATCCGTACGCATATTGATATAGATACCGAAGCTGGGCTCGAGCATTTTGAAGGAGTCATGCGCACCAAAGAACGCTATAAAGATAAAATGACTTTGCAAACCGTCGCTTTTCCTCAAAGTGGCATGCTTATACGCTCAGGCACGGTCCAGCTTTTAGAAGAAGCCCTCAAACAAGGGGCAGACTGCCTTGGCGGACTTGACCCAAGTAGCATAGACCGCGACCCGGTTAAGCATCTTGATACCCTTTTTGCCCTAGCCGACCGCTACAACGTGGAGCTTGATATTCATCTGCATGAACCGGGTGAGCTTGGCGCTTTTGCAGTAGAACTCATTATTGAACGCTGCAAGGCCCTGTCATTACAGGGCAATATCACCCTAAGCCACTGCTTCTGCCTGGGACAAATCGATGACAGGTATTTAAATCATCTGATAGATGGCCTTTTGGATACGCAGATTGCCGTTATGTCTTTAGGTTCTGGCACTTCTCCATTTCCACCTCTAAAAAAACTCTATGAAGCAGGCATTACCCTTTGCACTGGGACCGATGGTATTAGAGATACGTGGGGACCTCATAACAGTCCTGACATCCTTAATCGGGTACAAGTTCTGGCTTATCGCAGTGGTTTTCGCAAAGATGAGGATATAGAAATGCTACTAGATATCGCTACTTATAGCAGTGCCAAAGTCATGAAAGATGGGGAGTATGGTCTAGCAGTAGGTAAACGAGCTGATCTGGTGATTTTACCCGGAGATACCCCTGCTCAGGCAGTTATAGAACAGGCAAGTGACCGTCTGGTTATAAAAAATGGCGCACTGGTTTCAGGGAATGTAGCGCCTGATAAGGATTCCGATAATCCTTCAAACATTTAAACACCACTTTCCCGATTCTTCTCGCGCTCCGCTCGCATTTAATCACATGATTAAATCGCGTGATTAAACGGA
>JAGQHN010000024.1:0-13289 GCA_020431825.1 Trueperaceae bacterium
CTTGCCCATTTCTTGCCTCCAAATTCATGCTCTCAATTTACCCTCTGAATTTGGGCTATTCTGCTGGGGCATTACCCCAAGATCATCTATGCCAGTGCGGGCATGCCCATGCCTGCCATGCCACGTTTTCAAGTCTGGAATAGACTCCTTAAGAAGAGTCTCCATACTGATACCCGCCGTTTTTTGCACATGGACGAAAATGATCTTCTTGGTTTCGCTTATAAGCACAACAAGATTTCACCTTTCTTGCAAAAGTTTTAAGGCATTTCTTATGCTTTGTTTTTCCGCTTCGGTATGCTGCTCTTTACCAGCCACCCGGTAATCATATTTCCGAATGAATTCTGCCAAATGATGCATGAGATCATTATACTCGCCACTTAGTTGACTGGCAAATAAAGGCGGAGCGCGGTGGCTGGCTATCTGTAAGTGGGTAGCGCATAGCCTGGCGTTTAGCAGCAAGTCCTGGATGGCTTGGTCTTTGTTTGAGCGCCGCAAGCTCTTAGCATAGCTGTCTCGGTTATCAGATAGAATTTCGCAGGCCTCACAGTCAATCTGAATGGGGCGTTTTCCAGCCATGGCATTCTCGAGCTTTTGTTTTAAAAAGCTTTCCAGCAAGATGGCACTCGAGAGCGCGTGGGCGAGTTCGGCAAATTGCTGACTGTGCTCAGCGCAGTAGCCTCCGCGTTTCGCCAACCTTATACGAAGCGGTATGTTATTGACACCATCATTAGAAACACCCTGCAAATAGCGGCTGACCTGACGTTGCTCGAGCCAGCAGAGCGCGCAACCCTCCCCTTCTTTAATGGCGGTTTCCAGATCATACCTGAGTGAAGTTGACATCAAATGCGAATGGCGTGATCACCCTTGGTGGGTAGCGCTAAAAAGGCAGCAATAACAGGCTCTATGCCAAATTTCAGAAAAAAACTAAAGGGGCTGATCAACCGTTCCTGGGGCGTACCATTGGGTAATAGATGCTTTTCCAGACGGTCAAACTGATTGGTGTAGGTATCATCACGGTCGGCTAACGCGTTACCGCTTTTGCTTTTTAAAATTTCCAGCGTGCGCCTGAAATAAGCTTCCCCTTTTTGCACCGTTCCTTCAAGCGTTGGGTCTATGCCCCTGATTTCTTCTAACAATGTTTGAAACTGCTCGTTAAGCACCTGAAGGGCTTCATTAAACGCCTGAGCGTACCCGTGCAACTCGAGCAACTCTGCTGCCTTGGCCTCGTCAAAACGACTGATATCGGTCAGGGATAAATTGAATTTGTCCATGATGCGAGCAACGGGGGGCTCGAGCACTGTTGCGGTGGCCCTATCCCAGATAAGTGGCATGGCTACACCATGATGTTCATAAACGCCTCTAAGTTGAGCAAAATAGCGCAACTCACCCGGCCCAACCACAGTTATAGCCGTTGGCAAAATAAAATCCTGACTGATGGGCCTAAGACCCGCCGCAGGAGTCAGGATCCGAGGGTCATTCTCGAGTCTGTCAAGCAGATCGTCCTTACTATAGGTTTGCCGCTCGGTAAAAAAGCCGCGATCATCAAAGCGCAAAAGTTCGCGCCGATAGCCTTCTTTGGTCTGTTCTTCGATGAAGAGATTGGTCGCCGCTTCCCCTCGGCCCAGTTGCGGTTCAAAACCCAGGGCTTTTAAGCGCTGCGCCGCATCATTTACAGCTGTTACAGAAACCGTTGGCTCTTCCAGTTCTTGCACAAACAGGGGTTTAAACAACCCAGCAATATCAGGCTGCATAGGGTCAAGAATGATAAGGCCATGCTGCCCTAAAAGACGGTAAAGCAGTCCGGCAAACCAATCAGAAAAACTCTCTGATTGGCTTGCTGCTTCCTGGACAAGCTGGGTAACGTCAGGCAAAAAATGCTCATGGAAATTTGCCTCCTGAAGGTTGTTTAGCAAGTCATTGACCCAGGCACCTTTTAAGTCAATGCGCGCAGCAGGGGTATCTTTGGGCAGGGGCAAACGTAAATAATGCAAGGTCTCATCAAAATCTAGCAGGTAACTCGAGTCAATCTCTTCGGTGTCATGGTCCTGACTGGCAACCCAGAAAATGGGCACTACGGGTCGGTCCTCGGTTGAAAGCTCTTTGGCTAGGTTGATGGCCGTTACGGCTTTAGACAGCGTATAGGCTGGCCCAAGCAATAAACCGGCCTGCTGCCCTGTCACCACAGCCCGACTTTCCGGCTGCCTGAGTAGTTCTAACTGGGCAAAAACTTCTTTGGATGCCCCTAATTTTTTAGCATAACGCTCAAGAGCCGTATAAAGCGCCGCCCTATTTACGGTTGTACGCTCTAAACTCAGCGCTTCCTGAATAGCCTGACTGGGTAAAGAAAAGAACTTGAGTAGTTTGTCCTGCTGATAAAAAGTCCGGAAATCTGGACCTGATAGAGATGAAGATGACACAACTCAGATTACCGTAGCCCCTTTTTTTTCTTCGTGTTCTACCATGCGCAGCTCTGCTTACTTGGCTAGATAATTACAAACAAAATTGCCGCTCCCATGCTAATATTCTTAGGAAGTTTGCAGAGTTTCTGCAAGGAGAAAGCGTGCACGTTCGAGTTGATCTAGTTCCCCACCCCCCCTATAAAGATACCGTGGTCCTTATTGATGTCTTAAGAACCTCTACAGTTGCACCCATTCTCTTTGAAAATGGGCTCGAGCGTTTGCATATTGCTACTAAACTTCGCCTTGCCCGTGAATTTGCCAAGGAAACAGATGCCCTGCTGATGGGCGAACGTGATGGCCTGCCACCAGAAGGCTTTAACTACGGCAACTCTCCTTCAGAACTTGCCAGTTTAAACCTTTCAGGCCACGCGGTACTGGTCTCTGAAAATGCTCCAACGGTTTTGCCTGAACTTGAAGGTGCCAAGCATTTGCTGCTGGGTTCTCTCTATAATGCCGATGCCGTGGTCAAGCGTGCGCTCGAGCTTGCCAAAGACAACATTTATCTGGTGGGTTGTGGGCTCTGGGGGCAAGAAGATCTTGATGATGCCATTGCCGCTGGCTATATGGCAACGCGTTTTAAGGAGCTTTTGCCCGACGTTAAACTTTCAGGGGCCGCCAGACTAAGCATGAGTCTGGTTAGAGCATTTCCCGACCCCTTAAAGGCAATCTGGTACTCGAGTGCCGGCTACTTCATCAAAAAACTGGGCGCCGAAGATGATCTGGTTTTGGCCAGTCTGGTTTCCCAAAGTGATCAGGTTCCCGAGTTAGAGTCTGTAGTTATTGATGAACATGGCAGTATGTATACCTTTTACAGCCCGACAGTTCCAAGCACATCTTAATGTTTCAAACTGTCCCGGTTCTAGGCTATAACGTCGCTATAGCAAGCTGCGAAGAAGCCGCGCAGTGGTGCCTTAAAGCAATTAAGAATGAACGCTCGCAACTGCTGGTAACCCTGAACCCGGAAATCATTATCCAGGCAGAAAGCAAACCCGAATTAAAAGCCACTCTGCAACGCGCAGAACTTACTGTTGCCGATGGGGTGGGTGTGGTCTGGGCCGCTAAACAAGCCGGTTACCGTCTTCCCGAACGAGTACCGGGGGTAGAACTGGTTGGCAGGGTACTCGAGCTTGGTGGGCAGGACCTCCGCGTGTTTTTTCTGGGTGCAAAACCTGGCATTGCTGAAAAAGCTGCACTCGAGGCGCAAAGACGCTTTGGCATTCAGATTGCAGGTATTCAACATGGCTACTTTGACCGTGAAAAAGAAAGTGAACAAATCTGTCAGCAGGTCTGTGAGACAAAGCCCGACTTGCTCCTGGCTGGCCTGGGTGAAGGGCAAGAGCTGTTTTTAGACAATTACCGCAACACGCTTAATGTCCCCCTAATGATCGGCGTCGGCGGCACCCTTGACGTCTTATCTGGTGAGGTCAAACGTACCCCTGCCTGGACACATAAATGGGGGCTCGAGTGGGCCTACCGCGTTGGTCTTGACCCGAAACGTTGGCATCGTTTTCCCAGACTACTTAGGTTTATGCAACTTGTTCTGGTCAAAGAAATAGTCAACCGCTAGTTAGCACAAGATTTTTGACGGTGTACCAGATTTTATAGAGACACCAGACCATGCATTGTAGTTCTTCTTTGGCTGCTAAGCGGACAATAGCAGAAGTCTTCTCACCAGGAAGCCTTAGCCCTTTTCAATGACGCTTAAACGTACTTTCTATGGTTCTGGATTTATTATTTCTGGCAATCTTAGTGACTGAGCTGGGCTATGATTAAGCTATGGTCCAGGAGGAAAAACTTAGTCAACTACTCGAGACTCACTGCAAAGAGCACGAGTCTATTTTACTTGCCTTTATCGGTCACAGTGCTAACGGTTCGGTGGTTGCTCGCTACAAGTCCATTGATGCCAGCAGTAGCCGCATGGGCATGCACGCTGCCGAGGTCTGGCGCGCCTGCCGCCGCTTACATGGTGTCTTACCTGATATGACCGAGTCTATTCAATTTACCAGTACCAGTAAGACAGAGCGCATCGTGGCACAAAAGCTCACTGATACCCCTTATTATCTGGCTTTTGTTATGCAAGCTAGCGTGTCATTTCAGGAAACGGCTCGAACCTTTAAAGTGCTCATGAAACAGACCAAGGAATTTCTGTTATCTCTCTAAGCCGCTGAGTAACCCTATACGATTGACAGAAACCTCAATACGCTCTACCATTAAGCTATGAAAATTAAGCACACACAACGACTACTACTAGCAGAGGGGCCCGGGCACTGAGCCTTCGCTGGTTTACTGCCTTGTGCCCTGACCCAAAGGTCAGGGTTTTTTATTTTTGATAAAGTGTTTCGTCTTTGTTCTTAGGTTTAAGATGAACACTCGAGCCCTTAAACCTGAGTCACCCTAGGAGTTTTTGCATGTCTGAAGCTGTCAAAGAAATCAGTTATGAGTCCACGCGCTACAATCCCCACGCCATCGAACCCAAATGGCAGAAGAAATGGGAGGAGGCTGGCTTATACAAGGTTGACTTAAGTGACCAAAGTAAGCCCAAGTATTATTTTTTAACCATGTATCCTTACCCAAGTGGTGACCTGCATACGGGTCACTGGTACGCTGAAGCACCTGCTGACGCTGCTGCACGCTACTTGCGCATGAAAGGCTTCAATGTCCTTTTCCCGATGGGCTTTGATGCCTTTGGTCTGCCTGCTGAAAATGCCGCCATTAAGGCTGCCAGACGTGGTGAAAATGTCCACCCTGCCACCCTGACCTATAAGCAAATCGATCGTATGGTGAAGCAGTTTGCACAAATGGGCGCTATGTTTGACTGGTCAAAAATGATTGCCACCTGTGACCCTGACTACTACAAGTGGAATCAGTGGTTCTTTTTGAAAATGTACGAAAAGGGTCTGGCTTATAAAAAGCAAAGCCCTGTAGACTGGTGTCCGAGTTGCAACACAACTTTAGCACGTGAGCAGGTAATCGGCGATGACCGTGTTTGTGAGCGCTGTGGTACGCCTGTCATCAAGAAAGATTTAAGTCAGTGGTACTTAAAAATTACGGATTATGCCGAAGAATTACTGAATTTTGAGGGTTTAGACTGGCCGGCTCGAGTCCGCGAAATGCAAACCAACTGGATTGGCCGCTCAGAAGGTGCAGAAGTTAACTTTGAGACCCCGGCAGGTCCACTGACCGTTTTTACCACTCGTCCAGATACCTTGTGGGGTGCAAGCTTTATGGTCTTGGCACCTGAGCACCCTTTTGTAGCTGAACTGACCTCGGCAGACAAACGTACGCAAGTTGACGCCTATGTCGAAGAAGCGAAACGCAAAACCGAAATTGACCGTCTGGCCGAAGGTAAAGAAAAAACAGGTGTCTTTATTGGTGCCTATGCCAAAAACCCGGTAACGGGCAGAGACATTCCGATCTGGATTGCCGACTATGTTCTCATGGGCTATGGCACTGGCGCTATTATGGCTGTACCTTACGGCGATCAGCGCGACTTCGAGTTTGCCCGCAAGTTTGGCCTGGATATTATCCCTGTAGTTAAGCCTGATGACGTTGAAACTGTAGATGTTGCCGGCATGGATAAGGCTTATGATGGGCCTGGTACCATGATTAACTCTGGTCCGATAAACGGCAAAATTCATAATGGTGAAAAAGGCCAGAATAGTCCTGCAATTGCTGCAACGATTGAGTACCTGGAAGGCCAAAACCTGGGCAAAGCCGCTATCACCTACAGGTTACGCGACTGGCTCATTAGCCGCCAGCGCTACTGGGGTACGCCTTTCCCCATCATTTACTGCGAAGAGCACGGCGCAGTTGCTGTCCCCTATGAAACCTTGCCCGTTGAATTGCCAACGGATGTAGAATTTATGCCAACTGGCGAAAGTCCCTTAAAGTCGCACGAAAGCTTTTTAAACACCACCTGCCCAATCTGCGGCAAAGCGGCTACCAGAGAAACCGATACCATGGATACCTTTATGGACTCGTCCTGGTACTGGTTCCGCTACTTAACCCCGCATAAAGAAGATGGCCCTCTTGATGCGAAACTAGCCAAACACTGGACCCCGGTAGATACCTATACCGGCGGCATAGAACATGCCATTTTGCACCTGATGTATGCCCGCTTCTTTACCAAGGTCATTCGTGATTTAGGTTTAATTCAGCAGGATGAACCCTTTAAGCGCTTACGCAATCAAGGCATTATTTTGGGTGAAGATAACGAAAAGATGAGCAAGTCACGTGGCAATGTCGTTAACCCTGATGATTTGGTCGCCGAATACGGTGCTGACACCGTACGTACTTACCTTATGTTTATTGGTCCCTGGGATCAGGGTGGTCCCTGGAACTCTAAAGGCATCGAGGGTCCAACTCGCTTTTTAGGCCGCAGCTGGACGTTAGTTACCGAAGAGCCAACGAATGATGAGGCTATCACTGAAAAGACTTTGAAAGAACTTAAGCGCGCGGTGCACACTGCCATCAAAGAAGTTACCGATGATTTTGAAAACTTTCAGTTTAACACGGCAATTGCTGAGCTTATGACACTGGTTAATGTTATGAACAAAGCCAAGTCAAAGCAGGTGGTAGAAACACTCGAGTGGCAAGAAGGCATTGAGGGGTTAATCAAAATGCTTGCTCCGATTGCCCCGCATATCGCTGAAGAGTTGTGGGAACGTAGCAATCATAAGGGTTCTATACACTTGAAAAATTGGCCTAGCTACGATGAAACAGCACTGGTCAAAGACAGTATCAGCATGGCTGTCCAGGTAAATGGCAAGGTGCGTGGCCAAATTGAAGTAGCGACCGATGCCAGTAAAGACGATATTTTGGACACCGCCAAAGCAGAAAGCAATGTCGCTCGCTATCTCGACAATGCTCAGATTGTTAGAGAAATTGTTGTTCCAGGCAAGCTGGTTAACTTAGTCATTAAAGCTTAAGCTGTCATCAAAAGGCAGGCGTTGCCGATCCCAGGTGACGCCTGTTTTTATTACCTTTGCAGGAATGCCAACAGCGATACTATGGGCAGGAATATCCTTCGTCACCAATGCTTTAGCGCCAATAATAGAATGCGAAGCAATGGTGACGCCTTTCAAAATGTAAACCCCTTGACCCACCCAAACATGATCGCCAATTTTTATATCTTCAGGGGGATTAATACGTTTCATAGTTGCTATATCCAAAATGCTATGCATGTCACTTACATCCATACGAATATCCCCTGAGAACATACAGTCTTCTCCTATAGATATTACCCCTGCTTCATGCAAAGTAATCTTTACGCTCTGCATAGTGGTTTCTGAGCCAATAAATAAATAAGAATTATCAGCCCGAAATCGAAACTCTCCACTTAGCACACACGCCTCCCCTATTTCGATATTGCTATTATGGTTGCGCATCTCAATAATGCCATTTTTTAAAGTAGTCGCTGCACCAATTTTGAGAACATTATTATTACCCTGAATGACAATTTTGAAATTACCTGTGATTCCAGCAAAAGCAGATATGTCAAGCTGATTATTTTTCCCTAAGTCTTCAACCTTTATCATCTTTAATCTAGCTTATCTCATGTGCAACCTAATAAGGGCTTTTAAGGATAAGAAGGAAATTGCTGAAAATAATCAACGTCCTCCAGAATAGGGTCTTGCGTCGCCTGCTGCTTTGCCAACAGACGATTGCGTAAGGTTTCTAAAACTTCCGCATAGTCTGCATTTGCGGCGACATTAACCATTTGGTCCGGGTCAACGCGCAGATCATAGAGTTCCTCGGCAGGGCGCTTAGAAGTTGCCAGGCTAAAGAAGGGCTCGAGTCCGGTTCCTGATTTATCTACCAGCAAATAGCTATAGGCTTCTCCATAATTTGGGGGGTCACCCGCAGGCCATCTTTCTGGCACATAGTTACGAATATAAACAAAATCTGTGGTGTAGACAGCTCGCCTAGGATAATTCAGATTCTGCTCACCCCCTCTGATATTGGCTGCATGTCTTTCAAAGCCTGCAAAGGCAATGTCACGCTCCTGCTCAGCTAAACGATCCCTTTCGGTAGCAAAGAAGTAAGGAGCCAGACTTTGACCTGACATAGAAGCAGGAATCTCTAGCCCTGCCAGTTCTAGAAAGGTTGGTGCAATATCCGAAAGCTGCACAAAATCTACTACCTCTATCCCTTTGTTCTCTAAATTGCTCCAGTAAATCGCCAGAGGTATCTGAACGCCCCAGGTATAATTTTGGGTCTTTGCTCTAGAAAATGGCATGCCGTTATCAGAAGTTACCACAATAACCGTATTGTCAAATCTGCCAGACTGTTTTAAGAGCTCAAGAATTTGACCCAGGTCTAGGTCAAAATGCTCAATTTCTGCCAGATAAGCTGAGAGCTGTAACTCAACATTTTCGGTTTTAGGTAAGAACTCAGGTATTACCTTAGTATTATCTTGCCCCAGGAAACGATTCTCTCGCATGAGATAAGGTCGGTGGGGATCAGTCGCACCAATCCAAAAAGAAAAAGGCTGATCTTTAGAAAGGCTTTTGAGGAAATCGGCAAAATTTGCGACTAAATCCACCTCTCCTTTGAAGTCACCCTCTTCGCTAATATATCGGTTGTAGTCAGGGCCGCCAGGCGCTCTAATACCTGATGCAATGCGACCAGGCCCCCAGGCTTTACCGGTAAACCCAACTTTGTACCCGGCATCCTCGAGTAAAGACTGATATGAGACCATTGGTTTGGGATAGTCTCCTAAAAGTATTGCTCCTGATTCCAATTGCCAAAACTCTTGACCACTTAAGATTGCTGAACGAGAGGGTGTACAGGAGGGAGCAGCTGCAAATGCCTTCTGAAAATATAACCCTGTGTCAGCCAAAAGATCAAAATGCGGGGTAGAAACAAGAGGATAGCCTGCTTTAGAAGTATGTGCCCACGACTGATCATCGCTAATAATGAAAAGGAAATTAGGTCGATCTTTTGGATAACTCGTCGAACTACAAGCACCAAGAAATAGTAGAATAGTAACAACCAACGTAAAACAAACTTTTTGCAAGGTTTTAGGCATATTCTCTCAATATTTTTAGGGCCACTACACCTTTATTGTTGACCTAATTTGAAATTCTCGTGGTGATATCATCCTGACAGACAGTAAGGTCTAGCATTAGCTTTAAAGGTCTGTCAGGTTTGTTCTTTCACTCGAGCTATTTTCATTACTATCTGTTGGCCTTATACCACTACCAAAATTCTTAAGGGTAAGAAGGAAATTGCTGAAAATAATCAACGTCCTCCAGAATAGGGTCTTGCGTCGCCTGCTGCTTTGCCAAGAGACGATTGCGTAAGGTTTCTAAAACTTCCGCATAGTCTGCATTTGCGGCGACATTAACCATTTGGTCGGGGTCAACGCGCAGATCATAGAGTTCTTCGGCAGGGCGCTTGGCAATAGAAAGACTATAGTAGGGCTCGAGCGGATTTCCGTCGGCGTCACTAAGCGCAATAGGATGACCTTCTATGGCTACAGGTGGATCACCTGCTGGCCAGCGTTCTGGGTGATAATTTCTAATATAAACAAAATCCTTAGTGTAGACAGCTCGCCTAGGATAAGTCAGATTTAGCTCTCCCCCTCTGATAAAAGGAGCATGCCGCTCATAACCCGAGTAAGCGGCGTCTCGTTCTTGCTGCTCGAGTCTACCTCGCTCTGCCACCTTCATATAAGGGACGAGGCTCTCTCCTGTCATCTCAGCAGGAACCTCTACCCCCGCTAACTCTATAAACGTGGGAGCAATATCAGATAACTGTATAAAGTCATCAATTATTTCCCCCTTATCCTCGAGCCCTGTCCAGTAAATCGCTAGAGGTACCTGAACGCCGTAAGTATAGTTTTGTGGCTTCGCTCTACCAAAGTCCATACCATTATCTGACGTTATGACAATTACGGTATTGTCATAACGGTCAAAACGTTTCAGTAATGCAAGAATTTCTCCTACTTGCTGATCGAAACGCTCCGATTCATATAGATAACCCGATAAGTCAAAACGTATCTGCTCGGTATCAGGCAAAAAGGCAGGTAATAAACCTGTCATATCTTGATTTTCAAAACGGTTAACTGCATCTGGACTGAAAGGCCGATGAGGATCTTTTGAACCAATCCAGAATGAGAAAGGGACATCTTTGGTCATAGACCCCAAAAACTCTTCAAAATTTGCCACAATGTCGGCTTCACCTTTCATATCACCAGAATTAACCCTGTGGCGATTAAAGGCCTGGCCTGTTGGCTTGTCGGCTTCAGTGGTGCGACCAGGGCCCCACCCTTTTCCAGTAAAGCCAGCAACATAGCCAGCTTGCTGGAGAACATGTTGATAAGAAATCTTTTCAGAAGGGTAGTCGCTGAGAAGCACGGCTCCTGACTCGAGTTGCCAGAACTCCTGACCAGTAATGATGGCAGAGCGCGAAGGCGTACATGAGGGTGCAGCTGCAAAGGCATTCTGAAAATAAAGCCCATTTTTGGCAATTTCATCAAAATTAGGCGTTGAAATAAAGGGATAAGCTTCCATAGAAGTGTGTATCCAGGACTGATCATCACTGATAATAAAAAGAAAATTCGGACGTTGCGGAGGGGTTTTAGGGACCTCTGGTGTACCTGATGCCGGTGGATTTGAAGTCGGTGGCAAAGGCGTATCAGCACTAACATTTTTGGTACATCCCATTAAGAAAAGGGCAAAATACACATGAAACATATAAAATATAGTCTTTAGACGCAAATTTTTCATTGACCCCAGCAAGATAGCCTCCAAAGGCTCTGACCTATTTTTTGTAAAGAGAAAGTATAAGAGAATAGGACAAATGCAAATTGCGCTTAAAGTAACATAATATGTCTTTGCCAGATGTGGCGTTTCAAACGTTTTTGGAGTATCTACTTTGATTATTGCGATATGCGGTCTGCCTGGTTCAGGTAAGACCTATTTTTCAAAACAGCTAGCTCGAGCCCTGAATCTAGCTCGCTTCAGCACTGACGAACTGCGCGCCGAATTGAAACAGCTTGGCATTTATGATGAAGGCTCGAGGCTAGCTGTGTACCAGAAGATTGCTAAAAGAATCTTGCCTTCCCTTTTAAGAGAAGAAAGCATCATTATTGACGGCAGTTTTAATAACAAAGCGCAGCGGCAGGAAATAGCCGCTGTGGCACAAAGGGTGCAGACACCTTTAGTCTTTATTCAGTGCCATGCCGATGAAGCTACCTCACTGGCCCGCGTGAATCAGACTCGAGACTACACAGAGGCCGATAGTCGCGTTTATTATCTGCTAAAAGAGTTATGGGAAGGGCTCGAGCCTCCTTTCCTGAGCCTGGACACTGCAAACGAGTCTCTGGAGGAGCGACTTAAAAAAACCCGAGTCTACCTGCAAACATTCAAATAAAAAACGCGCACCTTTGCAGGTGCGCGTTTAAAGCTAAGTTTTATTAAAGCCAAGTGTAAACTTCTTTTTAGAAGTCCATACCACCCATACCGCCCATGCCGTCCATACCAGGAGCGCCAGCAGGAGCAGGAGCTTCTTTTTCTGGTTTATCAGCAATCACGGCTTCAGTGGTAAGCAGAAGAGCACCAATTGAAGCAGCATTTTGCAGGGCAGTGCGGGTTACTTTGGCTGGGTCAACGATACCAGCTTTGATCATATCTTTCACATAAGTATCGTTAGCTGCGTCATAACCGAAGCGACCATCGTTTTTCTCTTTAATGGCGTTAGCAACAACGCTACCTTCAGCGCCAGCATTAATAGCAATTTGACGTGCGGGTTCTTCAAGGGCACGCATAAGAATCATGGCACCGGTACGCTCGTCACCGTCTAAGCTTTCAGCAGTTTTCTTAACCGCTTCAACAGCATGAATAAGGGTGACACCACCACCGGCAACAATACCCTCTTCAACAGCACTACGCGCAGTTGAAAGAGCATCTTCAAAGCGGTGCTTTTTCTCTTTAAGTTCGGTCTCCGTTGCAGCACCTACACGGATAACGGCAACGCCACCAGCCAGTTTGGCAAGGCGCTCTTGCAGTTTTTCGCGAGCATAGTCACTATCAGTGGTATCAATTTCAGCACGGATGCCTTTAACACGGGCTTGAATAAGCTCCTGGCTACCAGCGCCTTCAATGATGGTGGTTTCTTCTTTAGAAATGCGTACACGCTTGGCACGACCAAGTTGGTTGAGCTTGGTGTTTTCCAGTTTGTGACCCATATCTTCGGAGATAACTTCACCACCGGTAACAGCAGCAATATCTTTAAGCATTTCTTTACGGCGGTCACCAAAACCAGGGGCTTTAACAGCAGCAATGTTTAAGGTGCCACGGAGTTTGTTAACAACCAGGGTTGCAAGAGCTTCACCCTCAACATCTTCAGCGATGATAAGGAGAGGTCTGCTGGTCTGAGCAACTTGCTCGAGGACAGGAAGAAGATCTTTTAAAGCGCCAACTTTTTTCTCAAAAATAAGAATATAGGCATCTTCTAAAACGGCTTCCATAGCGTCACTGTCAGTGATGAAATAGGTGCTCAGATAGCCCTTATCAAATTGCATACCTTCAACAACATCGAGTTCGGTATCCAGTGATTTTGATTCTTCAACCGTGATAACACCGTCACGACCCACTTTATCCATAGCGTCGGCAATCAGTTGGCCTACGTCAGCATCATTGGCTGAGATTGACGCAACTTTGGCAACGTCTTCGGTGGTTTCAATGGACTTGGCCATGCTGCGGATTTCAGCAACAGCAGCTTCAACACCTTTATCGATACCACGCTTGAGAGCTAAGGGATTAGCACCAGCAGCAACATTACGCAGACCCTCTTTAACAATGGCTTGACCCAAGACAGTAGCAG
>JAGQHN010000024.1:13386-54709 GCA_020431825.1 Trueperaceae bacterium
TAGTTTAGCACCAATGTTCTCGAGGTGGTTTGACAGCTCAACATCTTTAGCAACGGTCACACCGTCTTTGGTGATGGTTGGACTACCAAATTTCTTCTCCAGAACAACATTACGGCCTTTAGGACCAAGGGTTACTTTCACGGCATTAGCTACCGCATTCACACCACGCTCTAAGCTACGGCGTGCTTCTTCTTTGAAGATAAGTTCTTTTGCCATACTTTTTCTTTCTCCTTAAAATTTATAGTGTCTTTTTTAAACCTTATTCAACAATTGCGTGAATGTCGCGCAGGCTTAAGATCATAAGTTCTTTGCCATCAATCGACATTTCGGTGCCGCCGTATTTAGCAAAAACTACGGTGTCACCAACTTTAACGTCCATAGGCTCACGTTCGCCGTTATCGAGAACTTTACCAGGGCCAACGGCGGTCACTTTGCCACGCTGGCTTTTTTCTTTGGCGGTATCGGGTAAAAAGATACCACCTGCGGTTTGTTGGGGTTCCTCAACGATTTCGACGATGATTTTATCGCCCAATGGTCTAAGTGCCATATCTAGCCTCCATATGTTAGGATTACATGGTTTTAGCACTCTCAAGGCTCGAGTGCTAAGCAAGCAGAAGTGTATCTCATGGCGACCACCTGTGTCAAGTAGCTTGAGCCCAGTCGACTCATATTTTCCACATTGTTGCAAAAGAGTATTATTCAGTCTTTAGTTAGCAATTAGCCTTTTCGCAAGCCTATAATCAGCATAGGAACAAAGGCTGCAGCAAAAGGAATATTATAGGTTAAAACATTAACAAGTCTCTGCCATAGCTGGCCCAAAGATTCGCTACCCAAAAGTGGGTTAACCCGGTTTTGCACTTCAATCCAGTCAATGCGTACAAAGCCGTAGTAGGCCAAAATCTGGAGAAAAATAAAAAATAAACCCAGAACAATCGCCATGACCTTACCGACTTTCTTAAGGGCATAGCCCGCAGCAAAGCCTGCTAAAGCTCCAAAACTAAGCTGTTGTAACAGGGGGCCAAAGGTCTCGAGGTTCGTTATCTCCACGGCGGGAGTCTAGCATATCCGCCAGCAGAGTGACGTAAGAGGGAAAAACTTGGTTAACAGGTTTTTATGTCAGAAAAGTTTACCCAAGCCCAGATCAGCAAAGATATAAATAATAATGGCAACCACCCCACGAAAGACATGAAAGCGCCAGACCACATTTCCCAAAACAATATGGGCATTGAGGAAAGAGGCTATCCAGGCAAGACTAAGTCCCAAGCCCAGTAAAACCCTTGTATAGGGAAAAAAACCGACCAGACCTCCAAAAGCCACAGCTAGCAGGGCAGCAGCAACGAGAAAAAGCACTGCAATCCAGGGCTTGCGACGTGACACCAGCCAGGCCCCAAAACCATTTATAAAGGCCAGTACAACCGTACCGATGGCGGCAATCACAAGGAGAACAATCATGGTCTTTTACAAACTTATCACAACTTGCTCAGGACTCGTAAGGTCTTGTAAGTAAACAAGCTCGAGTGGTTTATGCACCAGTTTCTGCACTCGGCTATAAAGATTTTGATCAGCACCTGCATCTTTATCTGCTAGAAAAATGAGCCTGTCTACACTTCCTCTGCGCGCCAGTAATCTGGCAGCACCCATCACCTCTTGGTCAGTAGGAATCAGTTTTGGATCAAAACGCATCCCCTCGGCTCGTAAAACCTTCGGGTCAAGCTGAGACTGACGAATAAGATAGCTTGTTTCTGGCAAGTTAAGAAAATCTTTGGCGGTAGTCCAGGGCTGAGCCAGTAAACCAACCATTTCTTTTTCTGAAGCACGCTTAATCCAGCGGGGCTCGACAAAACGCTGAGGTTTTAGGCGGCCCCGGTGTCTTTCCCAGGCACGCCTTACCTTAGCAGGGTCATGACTTATATTCATGAGGCTGGTGGTTACCAGAGACTCAATTTCAGGCTCGAGCCAGGCAGGCACCGCTAAAACAGGCGGCAAAGCAGCAAACTGACGCTGCAAAGTCTCAGGAAAATTAGCAATCCAGGGATCTTGCCCACTGGCTTTTTGCCCATATTCCCCCCAATTAAGGTCAGGAGCCAGCAATAAATCCACCTCTAGTAAACTTAGGGCCTGAGCAGCAGCAAGTTTAAAGGACCAACCAGGAATCGTAGCCAAGCGCTCATCTTGCATAAGTGCAAGACTCGATTCGGCAGACGCAAAATGAATCTCAGCATCAAACTCGCCAAAAAGCTTGACCCAAAAATCGCCATAGCGGTCCCAGAGTAGTTGGCTGATAAATCCTATTCGCACAGCCAGTTAGTCTACCCTATTGAAAATCATAAAGGAACCCAAAAGCAACAGTGACACCCAACGCAGCAGGTGTCACTGTTAAAGCTTACGTTAAAAACTTGGCTAAAGACCGGCCATAGCCATAATGCTTTTACCGGCATTAATCAGACCATACCACCAGCCTGGAAAAATACCCAGCCCAATGGTGCCAATGACGGCTAAGCCAATCGCAATACTGGTTGCTCGACTCTTAATTTCAGGCGCCTTATACTCACTATCACGAAAGTACATGTAAGCAATGGGTCGGATGTAATAGACCACCGCCACAATGCTTGTCAAGATACCCAGTACCGCCAAACCTACATAGCCAGCACTGATAGCTGCCTGAAACACCAGAATTTTGCCGACAAAGCCTGCTAACAAAGGAATGCCTGCCAGACTTAACAGGAAAATGCTGAGCGCGGCGGCGAGGCCAGGGCGTGTGCGACCAAGCCCGGCAAAACGTTCAAGTGCATCACCATGATCATTTCTATCTGTCATCAGCGAAAGCACGGCAAAGGCTCCGGCGTTCATTAGGGCGTAAGCAGTTAAGTACCAAACCGCTGCCTTGGTACCTGTCGTACCTGCCGCTAAGACCGCTAAGCCAAGATAGCCAGCATGCGCTACCGCCGAATAGGCCAGCATCCGCTTAAGACCTTGCTGCAAAAGGGCACCCAGATTTCCAATAACCAGTGTCAGCACAATCAGTACCACCAGCACCTGATTTAGGACCGGAGGAAGCTCAGTAAAGAAGCTCGAGGCAATGCGTAAAAGTGCAGCAAAGGCTGCTGCCTTGACGACTACACTCATAAAAGCCGTAACACTGGTCGGCGCCCCCGTATACACATCGGGCGCCCACTGGTGGAAGGGAGCAAAGGCAACTTTAAAACCCAGACCCGCCAGAATCATCATGCCGCCAAGGCTGGCATAAAAGACATTGCTAAACCCATCGGCTTGCAGGGCAGCAGCTATGCTACCGTAGCTAAAGCTACCCGTAGCGCCGTACATCAGCGCAATACCGTAAATCAGAAAGGCTGAGGCAAAAGCACCAAGCAGAAAATACTTCATACCCGCTTCTTCACTCTCACGAGCATTTTGACGCCAGGCGGAGAGTACATAAACGGCTAATGACATGATCTCGAGCCCTAAAATCAGGGTGATGAGGTCTCCTGCGGCAGCCATCACCATAGCGCCACAGCTACTCAGCAAAATCAGAGGATAGTACTCCGGATGGTCAAGATCTGTGCGGCCCAGATAGTCATAAGCAATCAGTACCGCTAATGCCGTACCGATCAAAATGACAAAATTAAACCCAATCGCGGGGGCATCTGCCAGATACTTCAGACCAAAGCTCGAGAGATAAGTCCCTGAAGCATTACCCTCTAAAAGTAGCTGCACATTAAATAGCCCGGACATAACCACGCCAATCAGTGCCAGCATAGCCATAAAGCGACCATCAGCCTCAAAGAGTGACCAGAGGGTAGCCATTGCAGCTACAATGAGCAGGACTAAGGCAGGGGCAAAGGCCGCAGCATTTACATC
Source organism: Trueperaceae bacterium (assembly GCA_020431825.1). Lineage (GTDB taxonomy): Bacteria > Deinococcota > Deinococci > Deinococcales > Trueperaceae > JAHEBB01. Next base: position 17,245 of record JAGQHN010000024.1, read on the forward strand.
GATACCAAACATCAGTTACCTCCTGCCAGTTTTACAGGCGTAGCATCTACTTGCTCGAGCTGCTGAGTTAGCAAACTGGACTGTTCATCAATGTGCTCAAAGGACTGCGACGGAAAAAGTCCCAACCAGAGAATCCCGGCAAGCAGAGGAACCAGAACCAAGAATTCTGCCGAACGAATCTCTCTAATGGCTTCTTTTTGCTCACCCTGAAAAAGTCTCTGATAGGCATTTACCCCATAAACACCCGCAGCTATGACAGATAAGGTAGCTAAAGCCGCTACCCATGGATAGGTCTGAAAAGCGCCCATGAGGCTCATAAACTCACCGGGAAAGTTCGCTAATCCCGGTACCCCAATACTGGTAAAGAGAATAAACAGGCTTAAGGCGGCAAGGGCGGGAGCGCTCTTGGAGAGACCCCCATAAGCAGTCATATCAAAATCACCTTTACGCTCGTAAAGCATGCCGCTAATTAAGAATAAACCACCTGTGGAAAGCATCTGCGCAGCAAGTAAGAAAACCGCACCGTTCAACCCTGCAATATTCAGGCCAAACACCCCAACACCTACAATGCCCATGTGGGCCAAGGAAGTATAGGCGAGAAAGCGCTTAAGGTGAGTTTGGGTGGTTGCAATAAGCGCAGCATAAAGAGCAGTAATAGCAGAAAGAATTAGAAACAGCAGGCCAATGCTTTGAGCGGCTGCAGGCAAAAGTGGCAGCGCCCAGGCAAAGAAACCAAAACCACCGACTTTATAGAGGGTACCCGCAACGTCAGCCACACCAGAAACGTGATTTTGCTCATTAAAGTCGATGAGCCAGCCGTGCAGGGGCCAAAGCGGAAGCTTAACTGCCATACCAATAGCCATACCGATAAACAGCCAGATTTGGGTTGCAGTTGCGAGGTTGGGTGTAGTTGCCATCAGGTCAGTAATGCGGTAAGACACAGCACCCGACAAAGGTTTGATAGCCAAAATGCTAATGAGCATAAGAAAAGAACCCGCAACGGCATAAATCAAATATTTCAGTGCCGCCTGCCTGCGCTCTTCCCTGCCCCAGATACCCAGCATAAGGACACTTGGAATAAGGGTTGCTTCCCAAAAGACATAAAACAGCAGCAGATCTTTGGCTAAGAAAATGCCATTTAGCCCAGCTTGCATGGCCAGGAGCAGGGCAAGTAGACCACTGGTACGTTCAACAACTTTGTAACCAGCGTAGTAAACCGTTGGAATCATTACAAGAGCAGCCACTGGGATGAGTACTGAGGCCGCACCAACACTGCTCAATTCAAAGTAGCTACCAAAGCCTGGAATCCACTGACGACTCAAGGGGCTCGAGCCTGCCAAAAACAGCGAGCAGATAAAGGTAGCAAAAGTGCTAAGCAGGGCAAGTGCATAGGCCATACCCCGCGGTGAAAAGATAACCAGCAAGGCCACCAGAAAGGGAATTAGGATAACAGCCAAGGTCATGACAGACCTCCATTAAGGGCTACCACGAGGGCTAAAATTGCTACGCCTATGAACATAAAGAGTGCATACTGACGGGCGTAGCCAGTTTGTAACCAGCGCACCACATTGGCGAGTAAACCCACACTCCCGGCACCCTGACTCACACCCTTATTAACCACATTACTATCTAATGAGGACAGGCCGGAGGCAAGCCCTTCTGATGAGCGAATAAAGAGAGGACGATAAAGGGCGTCAAATCCAGCACCGCTGGCAGATAGATTTCTTAGTGCACCTGTGTCTCCTCTGGCGGGTTCTCCTTTACGCATGGCGTAAACCCAGTAACCTATACCTAAGCCAAGAGCTGCAGCAGCAACAGAAAGCAAGATCAGGAACCACTCGAGCCCCACGGAAGGGTGTCCAAAGGACACGGGCGCCTCAACACTGCGCTCAATCCAGTGAGAAAAAACATTGGGAAATGCAAATTCAGGCAAGCCAAAGTAACCTGCTGCGACACTGAAAAACGCCAGAATCATTAGAGGAACGGTCATCAGAGCAGGCGATTCATGAACATGCGCCCTGGCTTCTTCGCTCAGACGCTCTTCGCCACGGAATATTTGGAAGTACCACCTGAACATATAGAAGGCCGTCATGACCGCAGTGACCAGCAGCAAAACGTACAGCAGGTATTTGCTTCCGCCGATCAGCTCTGAGTTAAAAACATGCGCCAAAATGGCATCTTTACTAAAGAACCCTGCAAAGAAGGGCACGCCGGCAATCGCTAAGGTTGCAATAAGAGAAGTGAAGCTTGTGACCTTCATATGCTTGTGCAGCCCCCCCATCTTACGAATATCCTGCTCGCCCCCTAAAGCGTGAATGACCGATCCTGAGCCCAGGAATAAGAGGGCTTTAAAGAAGGCATGGGTAAAAACATGGAAAATGCCTACCCAGTAGGCACCTGCACCAACTGCCACAAACATATAGCCAAGTTGCGAAATGGTAGAAAACGCCAAGATCTTTTTGATATCCGTTTGGGCAAACGCGGCAAACGCTGCGATAATAGCTGTAAGGGCACCAATCCAGGCTACCCAGGTTGAGGCAACCGGGCTAAGGGCAAAGAGAGGACCCGCCCTGGCAATCAGATAAACGCCAGCAGTAACCATGGTCGCAGCGTGAATTAGGGCTGAAACGGGCGTAGGACCTGCCATGGCATCAGGTAACCAGACCTGTAAGGGAAGCTGGGCTGACTTGCCGGTAGCAGCCAGGAGATAAAACAGCCCAATCACCGTAATTAGACCACCACTCACGGCGCCTGCCAGGGCAAGTTCATTTACTTCATGAATATTCAGAGTGCCAAAGGCGAAAACCGTTAAAAACATGGCAAGTAAAAAGCCTACGTCACCCACACGATTCGTAATAAAGGCTTTACGTGCTGCATCTGCATTAGCTCTCTCGGTATACCAGAAGCTAATGAGTAAGTACGAGCAAACCCCAACACCTTCCCAGCCAATAAACATCAGGAAGAAAGAGTCTGCCAGCACTAAAATCAGCATGGCCGCTACGAACAGATTTAAGAAAGAGAAGTAGCGACTAAACCCACTATCTCCGTGCATATAAGCAATTGAATAAAGGTGAATAAGAAAGCCCACACCCGTAATAATCAGCATCATGGTGACGCTTAAGGTGTCTATAGTAAATCCCAGGCTCAAATCAAAATTACCTGCTTTGAGATAGTCCCAGAGCGCAATATGAACACTGGGTTCTTCCATGCTCTGTAAGGCAAAAAAAGCAAAGAGCGAAAAAAGAAAGCCCAGACCAACGGTTGCGCTTGCCAGATAACCAGGCAGAGGCTCTTTTAAAGCACGCCCAAAAAGACCATTGATTAAAGCGCCTAACAGGGCCAAAGCTGGAGCCAAAGCTGCTAATTCAACTGCACTCATAAACGTACCTCAGATAGGGCGTCAATGTCTGTTGAGCTGCGATATCTAAAAATTGCCACCAGAATACCCAGACCCACTGCCACCTCAGCCGCTGCAATTGCCAGAATGATAAAAACTGCGGCCTGCCCATTAAGCGCAGTGGCAGCACCCGCAACCGACCACTGGCGGGCAAAGGCAACCAGCGCTAAGTTAGCAGCATTAAGCATAAGCTCAACCGACAAAAACACCATGATGGCGCTGCGGCGTGTAAGAACACCAACAGCCCCTATCACAAAAATAATGCTGCTTAAGGCAATGTAATATTCAGTAGGAACCATCGTTAGCACCTACCTCTGCTGCCCTCTTCATTGTTTTTTCCCTTCAGCGAGTAGCTTGGCTTGAGACACCCAGTCCTCACGCTCAATACGTCCGCGGAAGTCCAGCTTTTCATCAAGCTCTTCTATTTCCTCGGGCGTTAAGGCGGCAATTTGCTCAAAGGTCGTAATACCATGCTCGTGCAGCAAACCTTCAAGAATTGGTCCAATGCCTTTAATGAGTTTTAGATCGTCAGGCTCGAGTATGTCTTTAAGCTCTTGTTCAATATCTTCTTGCGCCTGAGGCTCTGCTGGAGCAGGTGCAATATGAGCAGGTTCTGGGCCCTCGAGCACAGCCACACTTGCCTTGGCTTTTGCAGGCTTAGCTGCTGCCACTACCTTCTTCTGCGCTTCACCATAAATGGTCATGGCTTTACGCTGCACCAGACTGGTCGCACCGATAATACCGGTTAACAGCAAAATACCAACAAGCTGAAAGGGCAAAACAAACTCACTAAATAGTGCGTCTGCCACTTGTTCTGCACCGCCACCTTGCAAGGCGGCATTGATGGTGGCAGCATCAGGTAAAGGAGCAGCATTTCTAAAAGCGGTAATGGCAATGCCTGCAGCAGCTAGAACTGCGACACCATAAGCTGCTGGCCTAAGCCATTTCATATCAGAGGCTTGCTGGCCTCCTTGAATATTTAACAGCATGATGACAAAGAGAAAGAGCACCATAATGGCCCCGGCATAAACGATAACCTGCACGGCAGCCAAAAAGTGGGCCTCGAGCGTTACATAAGTTACCGCCAGGGTAAGTAAGGTACCAACCAGTGAAAGCGCCGCATGAACGGGCTGTTTCAGGCTGATAACACCAACGGCTCCTACAATCATGACGGCTGACAAAAGCAAAAAGCCTAACATGATAAACCTTCCAAACAACGCTTAAGCATTAGTAATCAACACCCTCGAGCTCAGGTCTGGGGCCAGACGTAAAGCCAATCTTGACGTCCTTACCTTTTTTCTCAGCCTCGCGGCGTTGCCACTTGCTTCCCTTGGTGCCTACCAGCATGTCTTCTTTGCCGTAAACAAAATCTTCATATTTAAAGTCTGCCAGCTCAAATTCGTGACCGAGAACAACCGCACCCGTAGGACAGGCTTCTTCACAAAATCCACAAAAAATACAGCGGAGCATATTGATTTCATAAATCTTGGCATAACGCTCCCCGGCCGAAGTTGGATGATCGGGGTCATTTTCAGCGGCTTCCACATAAATGGCGTAGGCAGGGCATGCTGCGGCACAGAGGCTACAGCCTATGCACTTTTCTAGATTTGTGTCTGGATGCCGTAAAAGGTGATGTCGCCCACGAAAACGTGGCTTTACATCCACCGGCTGTTCAGGATAGGTCACTGTTACAGGCTTCTTAAAGAGGTGCCCGAGAGTGACGCCCATCCCCTTTGCAATATCAAAAACACTCACTCAGAACCTCCTAGATGACAAAAGCAATTAAGAATCCGGTCAAAATAGCACCACCCAGTGCAATTTCAAACAGGTAAATCCAGCCAAAACGCATGAGCTGGTCATAGCGCAACCGTGGCAGCGTTGCTCTTAGCCAGATAAATAAGAAAATGAAAATGGCCATCTTCAAAATGAGCCAGATAAAGGGCCAGCTACTAATGCCTGGAATCCACGGCTCTAAAAAAACTGGACCCTTGTAACCACCTAAAAAGAGAGTGCTTATAACAGCAGCAGCTGTAAAAGAGTTAACGTACTCAGCCATTTGAAACAGTGCCCATTTTATCGATGAATACTCTGTCAGATAGCCCGCCACAATCTCCTGCTCAGCTTCAGGCATATCGAAAGGTGTACGGTTAATTTCTGCAATGGATGAAATCACATAGGTGCAAAAAGCAATAATCAGCGGTATCCAGAGCAGAGGATGCAGCGACCAAACCCCCATTTCGACAATCTGGCGAAAATTCAGACTGCCTGCAATCATGATGACGGTAAGGGCTGATAACCCAAGCCCCAGCTCATAGGAAATCATCTGAGCAGAGGCGCGCAGTGAACCTAATAGAGCATATTTGCTGTTTGAGGCCCAGCCCCCCAGGAATATGCCATAAACCCCGATACTGGTTGCAGCAAAAACAAAAAGAAGACCAATATCTAAATCCATCACCCAGGGATTAAAGCCAAAGAGGCTGCCTGCCGGACCAGCAGGAATAGCCCCAAAGGCCGTCAGTGCAAAAACGATGCTGACAAACGGGGCCAGATAAAACACAAATTTATCTGCGGCCGAAACCGTAATATCCTCTTTAAAGATGGACTTAATCGCATCGGCAATGGGTTGCAGCAGGCCAAAAGGTCCAACGCGGTTAGGACCATAACGGTGCTGAAAACGGCCCAGCAGTTTGCGCTCAATTACGGTCATATAGGCAAAACCACCTAGCAGGACCAGACACAAGACCAGTGCCTTAATCAGAGTTACATACCAGGGATCCATCAGGCTACCTCCAGAGCAAACTGCTCTTTTCTGATGCTATTTACATCAACTTGCACCAGTCCTGCGGGTTGATCGGGTAAGGCAGGGAGCAGCAGCGTGCCTTCAGGTATGCTTTCACTTATGTGCACACTCAGGAGGCGCTTAAAACCTCCCACAGAGACCCTTATGACATCATGATTGCTCAATTGGTAAGACGCAGCGTCTGCTGGATGTAAGCGCAGGGCATTTCCTCCAGTTGAGGCAAGTAAATGAGGGTTACGACTCAGATATTCGGGACGTACCATGCTGGGTACCAGCAGGGCATTCCCAGAGCTATTTGGCTTAAGACCTGATACCTTACCTGATTTCGCGGCAACAACCGTGCCCTCGAGGGGTAGGTCATTTAGATCAAGCTCGAGCTCTTTCTTTAGCAGGCGTCGGCTACTACGAACACTGCGACCCTCGAGCCTTTCACCCAGCGCATCACCCAATTCTTTAACTACACCCGTAAAGTCAACCGCTTGACCCCCGTCAACAGGGGCAGCGTTCACGCTTAGGTAGCGGCCCTCGAGGTTAACCACCGTACCTTCTTTTTCGTAACCGCTCTTAGCCGGTAAAACCACATGCGCCAGCGCGGTTGTTTCATTTTCAAACAGATCATGTACGACAAGTAACTCGAGTCCACCCAGCATCTGGGCCACTTCAGCATTCTGCGCTGGATTTAAGCCAGACACAATCAGGCCTTTTGCACTACCTGCAAGCATATTTGGGTAACTGTAGTCAGACTTGGCAGGTAAAACATCTTGAGCTTCTAAGCCAAAACTGTTTGCCATTGCTCCCAGCTTCATAAGCTTAGCCCCCGTTGCCTTGGCCAAATCATCAGCAAGTTTACTGGCTTCAGCCGAATTAAGCACAAAGGCACCCAGCACAATTACAGCATTATCGGCAGCCGTCAAGCTTTCTTTTAAGGCTTTTCCAGCATCCGTTGAACCGTCCAAAATCTGCTGCAAAAGTTGAGCTTCCGTTCCGGCTTTATAGTCAATAACCTGCCCGGCATGCTTCATCAGGTCAACCCGGTAGGGCGCAGCCACCGTCAAGATATTGGTCTTGCGGGGCATACGTTCTTTCAAGCGTAAATCAGCAATGGGCACGCCGTGAGGCATGAGTGTTGGGGGGTTGACGCCTTTGAGCGCATCTTTTATGCGCAGATCAATCATAGGTACTTCTTCGGTAGCGTCAGCCATAACAAAGATGGCGCCTGCGGTTGCCAGGTCATTAAAACTGGCAGGGTTGGCCGGAATAACCGAACTGGCATAACGCGGATAGTGATCAATCTGACCTGTTTTGAGGTGGTCTGCCAGAGCTTTAGCAGCAACCCCTTCTTCAAGCGTTGCGTCACTTCGAAGGACAATACCTAAGGCATCACCAGAGAGCGTTTTTAGTTTTTCAGCGATAAAGTGCGTGGCTTCTTCCCAGGTAACAGGCTCGAGCTTGCCATTTTTACGCAAAAGAGGCGTTTTGATTCGGTCACCACTATCAACATATTCATGACCAAAACGCGTACCGTCATCTATCCAGTTTTTATTTACCTGCGTGTTCAGGGCACCCTTTATGCGCTCAATACGACCTGTGCGTGCATCTATTGTAATAGCGCTCCCACTGGCATCATCCAGACTGGTTGAGCGCGTATGGTCATATTCCCAGTTACGACCGCGGAAGCGACTGGTGGTATCTAAAAGCGCACCCACCGGACAGATATCGGTGATGTTGCCACTGAAGTTGCTGGGCAATCCATCTTCGACTGTGCCAATAAAGGTGTGACCACCCCGCTCGATGAAATCCAGAACTTCATCACCTGGAACTTCTTCAAAATAACGAACACAACGTTTGCAGTGTATGCAGCGCTCACGGTCAAGGGTAATCAGGTCACTTAAGGCGTGGTGCTTTTCATTATGGCGCTTGGTAAAGACAAAACGGCTCTCACCTGAACCATATTCGTAGGCACGGTCCTGCAACTCACAGGCGCCACCTTTGTCACAGGTTGGGCAATCTAGGGGGTGATTGATGAGATGCATTTCCATCATACCGCCCTGCGCCTTTTTGGTTACATCGGACAGTGTATCTATAACCATGCCTTCCATAACGGCTGTAGTACAGGTCGCCATAGGGTTAGGGAAATAGAAAATCTTGGGTTCGCCGGTTGCCTCATCCATAATCCAGCTACCATCACGCTCTTTGCGCGGCGCCCCTACCACGGCCAGACACATACGACAAGCACCAATCGGGCTCATATACTCCTGCGAACAGAAGTAAGGCACATCGTAACCAGCAGCGAATACTGCATCGATTGCCGAGGTACCTGGTGGCAAATCTAGTTCGACATCATTAACTTTAACTTTCATGCTTAGTCTGCCCACCTCGATTGTTTGGGATACATGGATTTGCCATGCTCAATAATGTATTCATATTCATGTCTAAAATGCTTTATGGAAGCTTGAACAGGCATGATGCAGGCATCTGCCAGAGGGCAAAAACTGCGGCCCCGAATATTACTCGAGACATCCTCGAGCAGTTCAAGGTCACCTTTTTCACCTAATCCTGCCAGCATCTTCTGATACATGCGAGGTACCCAGGTGCTTACCCCTTCGCGGCAAGGCGTACATTTGCCACAGCTTTCGTGGGCATAAAACCGCACCACGTTATAAAGCGCATCAACAATGCATTTGTTTTGTGGAATCAGCATAATGCCGCCAGTACCAAGCATCGACCCGGCCTTGGCAACCGAAGCATATTCCATAGGCATATCAAGGTACTGATCGGTAAAGGGAAACATAGGGCAGCTCGAGCCCCCAGGGATAAAGGCTTTGACTTCTTCTGTTGGGCCCCCCGCCAGATCAAAAATAATTTCCCGGTAAGTAATGCCCATAGGAACTTCATAAACGCCACGGCGTCTGGCAGGACCACTCACTTGCACATGGTGGATGCCTTTTGAATCATCAGTACCCATCCCGGCAAACCAATCGGCACCCTTGCCAACAATATGCACGGCACAGGCCAGGCTGGTTACATTATTAACGGTTGTAGGTAAGCTATAAACGCCTGCTTGAGCAGGGAAAGGCGGCTTTAAGCGAGGGTTTGCGCGGTAGCCTTCAAAGGAGTTCATAAGGGCTGATTCTTCACCGCAGATATAAGCACCAGCTCCGCGGTGCAGCATAATGTCAAACTCAAAATCTGTACCAAACAGGTTTTTACCCAAAAAGCCCTCAGCTTTGGCCTCTTTAATGGCGTTATAAAGGCGTTCATAACCCTGATAATACTCACCGCGAATGTAAAGCACACCTTTGGTGGCAGAGATGGCATAACCCGCAATAATCATGCCCTCAATCAGTTGATGAGGATCGTCTTCCAGGACATAGCGGTCTTTACAGCTGCCCGGTTCGGATTCATCGGCATTGCAAACGATAAAGCGCTGACGACCATCAACCGGGGGCATAAATGACCACTTGAGCCCTGTTGGAAAACCTGCACCACCACGACCACGGAGGCCTGATTTTTTCAGTTCATCAACGACCTGCGCAGGCTGCATAGTTGTAATGGCTTTTTTGGCTGACTCATAACCGCCGTGACTCTTATAAAACTCGAGCGTGTGGCTATTTTCTACCCCAATATATTTATAGAGCGTCACTTCAAAACGTGGATCATGACGGCTGGTTATGGCCTTGGGCTTTTCTGCAACAGCATCACTCATGCATTGCCTCCCGTTTTGGCAGTATTTTGCAGGGGTTTGGCTTTTTCAACCCCTTCGTTGTCCCCATAGCGCTCACGCCAGGGTTCAGGCATTTCTCCACGGCGCAGAGCATCTAAAAGCACCTTGCAACGTGATTTGCCCACATTCTCGTAGTAGGTGTCATTCACCTGCAAAACTGGCGCTGTCGTGCAAGACCCCAGGCATTCTACCTTTTGAATGCTAAAGAGACCCTGGCGGTCTGTTTCACCGTTCACCAGACCCGTTTCTTCCGAAATAAAGTCATACATTTCATCACTACCGGCCAGCGAACAGGCCAGGGTAGAGCAAATCTGCAAATGGTACTTACCTACCTGATGTTCGTGATAGGTGCTGTAAAAACTCATGACGCCCTTAACTTCGGTAGGCTGAATGCCAATAATCTCGGCAATTTCATGGACTCGAGCCTCACTAACATAGCGCTCAGCCCGTTGCACTTCCCAGAGCAGCGGCATAATGGCACTGCGCCGACCATAGTCAGGGTAACGTCCTAAAATTTCATTCAGCACGTCCTGACGCTCGGCAAAAAATGGCTTAATCGTTGCTAACTCAACCATAACTTACTTATCCACATCTCCTAGCACTGGGTCAAAAGAGGCAATATTCATCACCATATCGGCAAATAGACCACCGATACAGGCAGGGGCAAGCGACTGTAAATTCATGAGACTGGGAATACGAACTTTGACACGGTAAGGCATGCTGCCACCGTCACTCACGATGTAATAGCCCAGTTCACCACGGGCACTTTCGGTAGGTACGTAGACTTCACCACGAGGTGGGTGGAAACCTTCCGTTACCAGTTTGAAATGGAAGATAACCGCTTCCATGGAATTTTCCAGTTCGCTGCGAGGCGGCAGACTAATACGGCGATCAGGGTCTTTGTAGGGACCAGGCTCGAGCCTATTAAGCGCCTGCTCTACAATCTTTAGACTCTCGCCCATCTCTTCAAAACGCACCATAAAACGTGCGTGGATGTCTCCCTCGGTTGCGGTAGGAACATCAAAACTGTAGTCTTCATAACTGCTATAAGGCTGAGTCTTACGAAAGTCTAAACCCAGACCCGTTGCCCTGAGACTTGGGCCCGTCAAACCATAATCCAGCGCCATTTCCTGTGTTACAACACCAACATCTCTGGTGCGCTGCAAGAAAATATCGTTTTTAGCAAACATAGCCGCGTACTGCTTAATCATAGGAGGAAAGTCTTTGATAAAAGCTCGCACAGCATCTTCAAAACCTTCAGGGACATCGCGCGACAGGCCACCTATGCGAAAATAACCATAGTTCATGCGCACCCCACATACCATTTCAAAGATATCGAGGATTTTTTCACGCTCACGCATGGTATAGAAATAAAGCGTCAGGGCGCCCATATCCAGTAGCCCTGTAGCAAAAAAGACCAGGTGGCTGGCAATGCGATTAAGCTCGTTGAGAATGACCCTCACACGCTGTGCCCTTATGGGTACCTGGGCATCCAAAAGCTTTTCAACACTTACACAATAGGCAAAATCGTGAGCAAACCCGTGGAGATAATCCATACGATTGGTATAGGTCACACCTTGCTGATAGGTGCGGTTCTCCATGGTTTTTTCAAACCCTGTGTGCAAATAGCCTATTTGAGGAATGAGGTTGGCAATACGCTCACCGTCTAAATCAACGACCAGGCGTAAAACACCATGCGTGCTAGGGTGCTGAGGTCCAACATTGACACGCATGTATTTGGTTTCAAAATCGCCATGCCCTTGCACACTTGAACTCACTGTGCCCGCTTCTTTAATGGTCACGCCTTACCTCCTTCAGGTTTTTGTTGGCTTGCCACCCCTTTGCGCGCCCCGCCCACAAAGCCAGTCAGTCCTTCACTATCCCCTCTTAGGCCAGCCCGAAAAGCAGCCGGATCGAGGAAGCGACCATCATTAAATAAGGTTGGGGTTTCACCCAATGGAAAATCTTTGCGGTGCGGGTGTCCATCTAAATCTTCTGGAGTTATGAGCTTACGCAGATCCGGGTGGTCGTCAAAAACAACCCCAAACATGTCATAAACTTCACGCTCCATGAAATTCGCGCCGCTCCAGAGATGGGTAATGGTTGGCAAGGTTTCACCTTCATCGAGGTTAACACGGATAAAGATGCGCTCATTCGCTTCAATACTGTAAAGGTTATAAGCCACGCTAAAGCGTTTACCCTGATGACCTGGATAGCTAAGATAGTCAAGGCCAAAAACATCACTGATCATGTTAAAGCCAGCGTCTTTGCTGCTTTCAATAGCCTCGAGCAAGTGATCTTTGGGAACGGTTACCGAAACCATCGCCTTAAACTCTCCGGGCTTGCCCTCGAGGGTTTTCAGATGCTCGACGACTTGCTCGAGTAAACTCATCTTGCCCACCCTTCTACCATCGGCAGTTCAATGCCGCGTTCGTCAAATGCTTCGCCACGTACTTTTTTCTGAAGTTGCATAACGGCGTAGACAAGAGCCTCAGGTCTGGGGGGGCAACCTGGCACATAAATATCTACGGGTACAACAGAGTCAACATTTTGCACGATCGCGTAGTTGTTAAACATGCCGCCCGAACTGGCGCATGCTCCCATAGATATTACCCACTTGGGGTCAGGCATCTGGTCATAAACGCGTTTCATGATAGGGGCCATTTTCTTACTGAGGCGACCTGCCACAATCATGACATCGGCCTGCCTTGGACTAGCACGAAAAACCTCGCTACCGAAACGGGCGAGGTCATTACGACTATTGGTTGACTGCATCATCTCAATGGCACAGCAGGCCAGACCAAACGTCGCAGGCCAGAGGCTATTGCTTCTGCCCCAGGCCACCAGTTTTTCTAAACTCGAGAACAAAATGCCTTCGTTCTCGAGTTCCTGTACATCTTTGGTAAATAAATCAGTTAAAGCCATAAAAATCAGGAAGTTTGGCGCTCATAGCCCTTACTTCCAGCTCAACACCCCCTTCTTGAGAATATAGAGGTAACCCACCGCCAATACCAGAATAAAAATAATGGCATTTATAAATAAAAACTCGGGCGCAGCCTTAAACTTAACAGCTAAGGGATAGAAAAACGCCGTTTCAATGTCAAAGATAATAAATAGCATGGCGACCAGATAAAAATGTACCGGAAAGCGTTCTCTGGCGGTACTCGAGGCCGGAACCCCTGATTCATAGGCGGCAAGTTTGGTTTCACTGGCTTTCTTTGGTCCCAACAGACCCCCGACTGCCAGCGCAGCAACACCAATAAAACCTGCTGCCAAAAACATATAAAAAATAGCTTGATACAAAGGACAGTACTCCTTTCCAGATTAGACATCTGCAAGAAAATACCTCCAGCCAGATCTTTTGACTGCTGGAAAATTCTCTTTTAGTGACCACACAAACCCTAAGCTGGCAGCCCTGCAAATGCCTTGGTGTGAAGACAGACCTAAGGGCTTGTGCGCTTGTGCCTGTTTTCACATTTCTCAGCAAGGCTCATCATAGCACCGTTTGGGAACGACAAACAAGGGTTGGTTGTGACTAAAAACCAGGCTTTAGCAGCTGAAAATTTCAGGTTTTTGCACAAACGCGCAATTTACCTGCGCTTAGGCTATATAGGTTTTAATTCGCTTGATAAAATCTCTGGGGTTAAAGGGTTTCGGGATAAAGGCCTCAGCACCAAGGGCCATACTTCTGTCGATATTTTCCCGACTTTGCAAGGAGGACAGAATAACCGTAGGCAGCTGTGATTTGCTGCGAATGAGCTCGAGCAAGTCAAAACCAGTGCCCCCTGGTAAATTCACATCAAGGATGGCCAGGTCAAACAACTCTAACTGCTTCTCTATGATGGATTTAGCCGAATCTACAGTTTCCGCCTTGGTAACCGTAAATCCCTCTTTGCCCAGTATATGTTGCAACAGCGTCGAGACTGTCTGACTGTCTTCTACAATGAAAACATGTTTGGGCCTGATGCCTGGATCCGTTTTAAACAGGGCTTTGTTTGACTCGAGTTTAAGGTGGTTTTGCAAAAAGCCTTGCATCTGCCCAGCTTCCAGAGGAAAAGGCATTATTTTCGTGGCATCTTTAAAGGTCTGTGATGGATTAGTTGTCACCAGTACCGCAGGAACATCTTTAAGATGGCGGGTATAGCGCATGCCATTAATAACCTGTTTACCCGAAAGATTTGTCAAATCCTCAGCAATAACCACCAGTTTAGGGCAGTTTTCTTTTAAAAACTGTATGGCTTCGCGACCATCTTGAAAATAAGCAAACATAGCCTCGTCACCGCACAACGCCTGCATAGAGCGCATCAGCGAATGATCGCTATCGGCAACCAAAATGACATTGTCCTTCTCAATAAACATTATCAACCTTAACGCCTGAACCAGATCAGGGATAAGGTATTTTAGAACCTGGACTATGACTAAGTTCTTACAGCCCTAAAAACACTGCTCAGCAATGCTCTCCCCTATAGCTAAAGAAGCTGTTGCGGCTGGCGAAGGGGCGTTAAGAACATGCATGCTTTTTTCGCTGCTTTGAATGACAAAATCATCTACCAGACTACCGTCTCTGGCAACTGCCTGAGCTCTTACTCCGGCACCTGCACGAATGACATCTTCATAGCTCAAAATAGGCATAAGTTTACGCAAAGACGCCACAAATGCTGATTTTAAAAAGGAGCGGTAATACTCATAGAGACCCACGCGCCAGTACTTTTTCCCAATTTCCCAAAGCCCCGGATAACGAAGCGTTTCCCAAAACTCTTTTGGTTCAATGTCCCAGAGTCGGTAGCCCTCACGAGCAAAGGCCAAAACGGCATTTGGGCCTGCTTCAACGTCACCGGAAACCATTTTGGTCAGGTGCACACCAAGAAAGGGAAAAGCCGGGTCAGGCACCGGATAAATAAGCCCATTGACCAGATGGCGCTTTTCTGGTTTTAGCAGGTAATATTCGCCTCTAAAAGGAATGATTTTTACCTGCGCTTGCATGCCCATCATTTCTAAAACTTTATCTGAGTAGAGGCCTGCACAGTTAATGAGAAAGTCCGTTTGCCAGCGACCTTCTGTGGTTACCAGCTCGAGCCCTCCCTCTTTTTCGGCCACTGCGCTCAGCGCCTGACCTAGCAAAAAGGTCACTGACCGACTGCGCAGTTCTTCTGCCATCGCCTCAGAGATAAGTCGGTAATTGACAATAGCCGTATTGGGTGAGTGAATGGCAGCTATACCTGCAGCATTGGGTTCAATGGTTTTAAGTTCTGCCTGATCAATCCGCCTGATTCCAGGAACCCCATTCTGACTACCCCGGTCAAAAAGCCGCTCGAGGGCAGGCAGCTCCTCCTCATTGGTAGCAACAATCACTTTGCCACAGCGCTCATAAGGCAGATTTTTCTCCTTACAAAACGCCTCCATTTTGCTTACGCCTGAGGTGCAGAGTTTGGCCTTAAGGGAACCGGGCTTATAGTAAATACCGGCATGCACCACGCCACTGTTGTGCCCAGTTTGATGGCTTGCTACGGCCTTTTCTTTATCAAGAATGGCAAGTTTAAGGCCCGGATGCTTTTGGCTAAGGGCGAGCGCAGTAGCCAGGCCGACAATTCCTGCACCAACAATACAAACATCAAAAGAATAGGTCTTCACTAGGCATCACCTTATCACAAGAAAAAAGCCCATGTAAGACCTTTTTACAGCTGACCTTTTGCAGGCGTAAACTTAGCTTATGCCCCTGAGTGATTTGATTATCTTAGATATGTCGCGCGTTTTGGCTGGTCCTTACTGCACCCAGCTTTTTGCTGATTTAGGTGCAACCGTGTGGAAGCTCGAGCCCCCACAAGGCGATGAAACAAGAGGCTGGGGTCCGCCCTTTCTTGCTGGTGAAAGCGCCTACTACCTCTCTGTCAATAAAGGCAAAGAAAGCTTTTCGGTCAATCTAAAAGACAGCCGTGGTCAAGACCTGATCAAAAAGTTAGCCCAAAAAGCTGATGTACTGGTAGAAAACTTTAAGGTCGGTAATCTTGCCCGGTATGGACTTGATTATTCTAGCCTTAAGCAGCATAGTCCTGGCCTCGTGTACTGCTCAATCACAGGCTTTGGTCAAACTGGACCAAGAGCCAAAGAGGCTGGGTATGACGCTGCTATGCAGGGAATGACAGGTCTCATGAGCATGACCGGAGAAGCCGAGGGGGAACCCGTCAAAGTGGGTGTCGCTGTCATTGATGTTCTAACAGGACTCCATGCGACCGTTGCCATTCTGGCTGCCCTGCATGAACGCCAGCGAACGGGCAAGGGCAAACACCTGGACATCTCTCTTTTTGAAGTTGGCCTGGCCAGTCTGGTCAATCAGGTCCAAACCACACTTATTACTGGGCAAAGTCCAGCTCGCTTGGGTAGCGCCCACCCACAGCTGGTTCCCTATCAGGCGTTTAGGGCAAAAGATGACTATTTTGTACTGGCCGTTGGCAATGACCGCCAATTTGCACAACTATGTCAGGTGATTCATGAAGAACACCTGGCTGAGGACAAGCGATTTATGAGCAATAAGGCAAGGGTTGAGAACCGTCAGGAGCTTATTGCTCATTTGAGTGACATTTTTGAGAAAAGAAACAAGGAAAGCTGGCTTACTGAGCTTATCCAGGCAGGGGTTCCAGCAATGCCTGTCAATACACTTGTTGAAGCTCTGCAAGATCCGCAGACAGAAGCCCGGGACCTCATACAGACTTACTCTCACCCAAAAGCGGGAGAAATAGCAACGCTAAAAAGCCCTATAGGTCACATGCCCATTAAAGCGCCACCCTTATTAGGCCAGCACAGCAGAAGTATCTTAAAAATTTTAAATCTGAGTGATTCTTATCTTGATGAGCTCGAGCAAAGTGGCGTCATCATTTGCTCTTCAGAGTCCTAGCTTTGGTTGAATCTTGGTAGCAGACATGAAAGTCAGCCGCCCTATTCTGCTACCAAGTACTACCAAACTCCTTTAAGACGGCCTTACTTACCCCCACTACTACTCTCAGTATAAAAAACCAACCGTAAAAGAAGCGTAAAAGGTCCTGAATTTTGTGATTAATTTGCAAGCAATGTAAGGATTCCAACACTTTTAGATCGGGTAATCCGTCCAGCTATCCAAGCAACAAAGTATGCCCCTTTATAGCGCCCTCATTTCGCCCGAGAACGGGTATAACGCCTCTTCATCTTTCCTATTGGCACAGTCCTGACAACAGCTTTCGTTTTATAATTAGCTTGATGCTTTACACTTTAGGAGAGTTAAGATTGACGGGGGATCTTGTTACCAGGCCAAAACTGCTATTACTGCTGGCCTATTTAACCCTCGAGGGTACACAAAACCGAAGACAACTTGCCCTGCTTTTTTGGGGCAGTACCCAAAATCCAATGGTCAGTTTGCGGCTAGCACTGAGTGAGTTACGCAAAACCCCGGGACTGATTGAAACCAACCGTCATACGGTAAGTAGTCCTTTGGTTTCAGATGTGGTCAACTTTGAGAAGTTTTGTCGACAAGCTCAGTGGGAAGACGCCTTAGCACTGTATAAAGGACCTTTTCTCGATAACTTAAACTTGAGTCTCGAAGGAGATTTGGAAACCTGGCTCATTGAGACTCGAGAACGATTAGCACAGACAGTCGTTAATATTTTACTCGAGCAGGCAGAACTGGCTCTGCGAGATGGTCAGCAGACCCTAGCCATGCAAAAGGCAGAAAGAGCCTACACCTTAAAAGCCGCTCCTCTTCTTTATGGGCAAAATCTGACACGTCTCCAGCAGCTCCTCGGCAAATTGAACTCTCCGCTACTCGAAAAGCTCGAGCTCGAGCATCCCCATGAACTTTTCACCGATGAGCCAGGTACTGAAGCCGCTAAACCAGGAAGGCGACACGAAAATCCTTACCGAGGCCTGCTGGCTTTTCGTGAGTCAGATGCTGCTTTTTTCTTTGGTCGAGACCGTGAGACCCAGGAACTTATGGAAAGGCTCAGTCATCCGCCCTATAGTCTTTGCATTGTTGGGAATAGTGGCGCAGGTAAATCTTCGCTGGTTTTCGCCGGGCTACTTCCTAAACTTCGTCAGCAAGACTGGCAAATTGCCACGCTACGACCAGGCCGCCACCCTTTATCAGCACTGACCCTCAGTTTACTCGAGTTAGACAGTGAAAAAGTAGAACACGATTTAACGGATTTGGCACAAGACCTGGCACATCAGGTATCCCAAGAGAACTTAGGTCTTGGTGACTTACTCGAGCGGCTCAACCTGAAAGACAAAAAAGTCGTCTTGTTTGTCGACCAATTAGAGGAGCTTTTTTTAAATGAAGGGGAAACAGTCCAGAAATTTATAGAGATCTTACTGGTACGTAAGCCCGACCCTCAGCTCGTGACTCTGTTTACACTGAGAGCTGATTATCTCAGTACTTTACTCAGCTATTCCTCGAGTCTCCCCATCATGCGGGAAGCTCAGTACTTACTCGGACCTATTGAAGGAGAAGGTTTAGAGGAGGTCATCCTCGAGCCTGCCAGAAGACAACTTGCCAGCTTTGAGGCCGGACTAAAAGAACGCATCCTGGCTGATCTTGCGGGTCAGAAAAATAGCCTTCCGCTACTTGCCTTTACCCTTATGCAACTTTGGGACAGGCAACTTGGCGATGTCCTCAGTCATGATACCTATAGTGCAATCGGCGGTATAGCCCAGGCACTGGTTCGCCACGCCGAAGAGAGTTTTGCCAAGCTTTCGCCCAATGAGCAAAAGGGTGCTGAGCTGGTTTTTACCCAGCTGGTAAATCCTGGTCAGGGACAGGCTGATAGCAAACGTGTTGCCTACGCCTATGAGCTTAAAGACTACTGGTCAACGGTTATCCATAAACTGGCATCCTCTCCGGAAAGACTACTGGTCATTGGTCATGATGAACGCGGTGAAACGGTTGAGCTTATTCATGAAGCCCTTATTGAAAATTGGGACAGATTAAAAACCTGGATAAATACCTACCGCAGTTTTCGCAGCTGGCAGGAACGCTTCCGGCAATATTTACGACTATGGCAGCGTCAGCAACAACCTGACGATTTGCTTTTACAGGGGTATTTGCTGGATGAAGCTGAACGCTATTTTGAAGAAAAACCTGACTTTCTTGCGGAGCAGGAAAAAAGCTATATTTCCCAGAGTCGCAAGCTAAGAGAGAGCAGGCTCGAGCAAGAAGAAAAGCAGCGTCAGGAAAAACTGCTGGCATTAGAGCAACTGGCTGAACATGAAAAGAGTTTGCGTCTCGCGGATAACAGTCGCATCAGCGCGCAAAGGCGCTATATTCGCTGGTTGGCAGCGGTTGGATTCCTGGCAATCTTTTTCAGTGTTTTTGCCTTTAGTGCCCGCAATACCGCCCTGCATAGCAACCGGCGCCTGGTCGAACAGCGCGAACAAAACCAAAATCTTTTAGCAGAACTTTTAGGTGAAAAAGCGGCGGTCAATCAGCTTAATTCACCGGAGCAAAGCCTCCTCTTAGCCCTCGAGGCCAATAGCAGGGCCAGTACCAGTCGTACCAGGAGAATTACCGAGGCTATCTTACGCCAGGTAGTAGCTGATACAGCGGGCGTTCGCCTGGCTCATACCGATCGGGTACTGGCGGCCAGCTTTGATCCATCTGGAAACTATTTTATTACTGCTGGCCGGGAAAATGCCTTATATGTCTGGCAGCTCGAGGCTGTGCTTACAGTGTCCGAGCCCAAACCTGTCAAACGTATTGATTTATCTGATGGTAATATAAGCTCGCTGAATTTTAGCCCAGAGGGTCATTGGCTGGTGAGCACCAGTTATAGCGGTGAGGTCAATCTCTGGGATAGTCGTCAGCTACCTGAGCTTAAACACGTTCAAACACTTAGCGAGCATCCAGAAGCCGTGTTGGCAGCAACATTTATCGATAATGAAAACCTGCTTACCGCCTGCCGCGACCATTTGGTAAGACGCTGGCATTTTGAAACAGACTGGCAACTTGAAGCAAGCAGTAAGGACTTAGGGGGGCCCGTTCAGGCACTGAGCCTGAGTGCAGATGGGTCTTATTTAGCTGCAGGGACCAATACTGAAAATGCCCAGGTCTTTCTCTGGACAGGCTCAAATATAGAAGATACGGCGCAGACACTTCCAATTGGTGAAGGGATTCGTTCACTTGCCTTGAATCAAGACGGCAGTTACCTGGCTGTAGGAGATCAGGCTGGCAGGATTCATCTCTATCAGCCAGAGCAGTTAACGCAAGCAGTTGCAGTACTCGAGGCTCATAATGATCTGGTAGTGGGGCTTGCCTTTAGCTCAGAAACTCACTGGTTAGCCAGCAGTAGCCGAGATAAAACGGTAAAACTCTGGTTCCTACAGGATCTGGCTCAGGGGCTTAGCCCACGCAACCTCAGCTTACACGGTCACGAAGATAAGTTGGCTGAAGGACTTGTTTTTAGTCCAGATGGTCACTTCTTACTCAGTACCGGTTGGGACAATGCTGCTCGTCTGGTTGATATGACCTATCCTGGCCCTGATCTCAACTTTTTGCCTCTAAGCAGTCCAGCAAGAAGTATTGACCTGAATCCGGATGGAACGCAGCTTGTTCTGGGAAACCTGGCAGGAGAAGTCCAGGTTCTTGATGCACATCACTTAAGTAGTCCGGGGCAAACACTCGGAAGCCATGATAGCTGGGTCGAACATGTGGCCTTTGCTCCTGATGGCAAGGAGCTGATTTCCACGGGTGATGCCAGCAAAGGGCAAGCGCGCAGCCTGCTGCTTTGGAACATAGAGGCAAACGAACCTGAAGCTCGAGTCCTAAAGGCCAAACAGGGCACCGTTTTTTCTGCCGTCATTTCACCAACGGGGGTCATCGCCAGCGCTGGTGAAAACAAAACCATTGAGGTCTGGCAAGGAGTTGAACCTGCACCAGAACGCGTTCTCGGCCCCTTTGATGACATCGTTACCGATATAGCCTTTCAAGCTGGAGGCAAGTTTTTTGCCAGCACTGGTTTTGATAACACCTTGCGCATTTTCACTCTGGCAGACGGCTTTGCTGAAAAACCTATTGACCTGGCTGAACCCTTAAGAGCAGTAGCCTTTAGCCTGGATGGTAAGTACCTCGCTGCAGCAAGCTGGCAGGGAGGCGCCTTTTTGCAGGACCTGACAGCGCTTGATAAACCTGCTCTCAAAATTCCTAGTGAATCTAGCTCGAGCTACGCCGTGGCTTTTAGCGCAGATAGCCGCTGGTTGGCCTTTGGCAATGACGATGGCAGTATTAGCCTTAGTCCTACTGAGCATCCGCTCGACACATTAAACCTAAGGGGTCATAGAGATATTGTCTGGTCACTTAGCTTTAGTCCAGATAATCAGTGGCTCATATCAGCCAGTGCCGACGGTACCCTGCGCTACTGGTATATAGCGTTTGAAAAGGTGAAAGAGCTCGCCTGTCAGAAAGCTGGGCGCAATCTAACCACCGTCGAGTGGCAGAAGGTCTTTGGTGAGGAAAGCTATCAGGCCAATTGTCCGTTTACAAGTCCCCTAGCTGTGCAATAACCGGGTCGGCAAATCCTGCTTTGCGCAGCGGGGTTCTTACATCCTGCTCGAGATCAGGCACGTATGAAACAAGCAAATCGGCAGTTGTTTTTGGCTCGAGCCTAATTTCACCCAGCGCAGCAGGCAAAATACAAGACTCAGCTCTCGCCAAGGTTTCAACCCCACCTGCATAATGAATATTGAGCGTATCGCCTAAATTACTCAACACGCGGCATGCCGTTTCTGGAACAGAGTAGCTGTACGTTTCTGAGAAAGACCAGCGCTCGAGGGCAAAGTGCGGCCCGGCACAGCACATTCGTTTTTGGGCAACTCCGTCCTCAAAGCTCAGACCAGAGTTGGGTTTTGGCTTGTAGTGCGTACGCAGCTCGCTTAGCGTTTCGCGAATATTGGCGTCCCAGTCAGCTTCTGAATAACGATTGCCATAAAGATCACCGGGCATGACGGTCTTACCCAGATCGCTGGTTTGCTGCACTTCAAAAATGAGCGTATCGGGGCCAAAGGCATGAATAACTCCGGCGGGCACATAGACGGTATCCCCTGATATTATTTCCATGCGCGGCATCACCCGGTCATAGTCTTCGGCTTTAAAGGCGTCAAAAAGTTCGTCCTCCGAGTAGTCTTTTTTAAGTCCGGCCAGAATGCTGGCACCTTCGGCGGCCCAGATGATATGCCAGGCCTCGGTTTTGCCATTTGGCTCTTTATATTTACTTATCGCGGTTTCATTATCGGCGTGTAAATGCACTGGCAGCATATGCGAAGCGTCCAGGAATTTACAAAGCAAGGGAAAATGAGGACCACTCCAGCCTTGACCTACTAGCGCTTCAGGATGCTCGAGTGTTACTTCATGCAGCGTTTTACCAGCAAATTCGCCATTAAGAACCATGCCTGTCGTATCTTTATAGTCACTAATTTCCCAGGTTTCAGCTACCACACCCTCAGGCGCAGCTGTTTTACCCAGCTTTTCAGGAATCAGTCGTTCTCCAAAAGAATAGGTTCGTACATGATAAGAAAGTTTAATGGGATACCACATCTTTTACCTCCAAACAAATACTTAGGCTTTTAGCTCAAACTGGAGAGCTATCCAGAAATTCATTGCGTCTGGGCCGGGTCAGCTGAAACTCGAGCCTGTCTTTACCCAATGCTCTTAACGTCGCAAGTTCTAAAGGCGAAAACTCGCTCTTATCTTCCCTATTTAAGTTCAACGGTTCCTTCAATATTACAGGTGGATTGGTGATGAAACGAACCTTGCCAGAATGATTGGGCGAAGAAGCGTGCAACATAAAGGGGTGCATAATAATTACATCCCCAACTTCACCCGTTACTTCAATAAATTCGCTGCATTCAGCAATCAAAGACTGAAAGTCAAAATCCTTTGGGTCAACACCTTCAGGATGCTCGAGGAAAAACTTGGCCATAACGTCGATAGAGTCCGGGGCAATAAAGGTACCACCCCCCTTAGGCGCAATATCTGACCAGATGACAATGACCAGAAGGGCTTGCTCATAACTGTCTAAGAAGTGTCTAAAAAAAGAACCGTCCTTATGCCAACCCTTATGTTCAGCACTGGGCTCTTGCCAAGGCTTATCTGCCCCCATACGGAAATTGACTACAAAGGCATCTGACCAGTTCAGCGGCTCTATGCAGGTAAAGTGCTTCGACTCAATATATTTGGTCTCACCGTCTATACGGTCTTCACCGCCCACAATGTCACAAATGGCTGCCCAGGCCTTAGGCGCGAGCTCTGCAACAGGTTTTTTGTTGTGATGGTCCAGCCAAACGATAGGTTTTTCCCAGGTATCAGGATTACCAGGATCATAACCCAGTCGGTCAAATGCCTGATCAGTCCAGGACTGGGCTATATCCCTGGCAAAACAGTTCTTTAGAATTACATAGCCATTAGTTATAAAATGCTCAGTTTCAGCGGCACTTAGCCCTGCGTCTCTAGCCTCTGCCATCTTTCATCCTCCAGTGAGTTTGCCCAAGTTTACCCTATAGCCTGATGACACCCTTGTGTTTAATAAATGCTTAGGGATAAGGCCAAAGTAATCACCCCTACGCGTAATTGCAGGCTCGAGCCCTATACTTTTTAAGCTAAGTTGGATTAGGCCAAATTTGGCGTTTTGACATGAGGCCCTCATCTTTTCAGACGGTTTAGCCTCAACCCATAAAGGAAGTTTTATGTCTTATTTACTTCGCGGCATGGCCGCTAATGGTTCTATTCGCGTTATCGCAACTGATACCAGCAGTCTGGTCGAAGAAGCCAGACAACGTCACAACAGTTCAGCTACGGCAACCGCAGCACTCGGTCGCGCGCTTAGCGGCAGCCTGCTTCTCAGTCACGTTCTTTTGAAAAACCATCAGGACAGACTCACGGTACGCTTCCGTGGCGATGGTCCTTTAGGTGGCATCATTACCGATGCAGGCTTAGACGGAGGGGTGCGTGGTTATGTGCATAACCCCAAGGTGGACCTTGCACCTAGAGAAGATGGCAAACTTGATGTTGGAACAGCCTTAGGACAGGGAGACATAGAAGTCATACGTTCTCATGCCCCTTATGGTGATCCTTATAGCAGCAGTGTACATCTGGTCAGCGGCGAAATTGCTGAAGATTTTGCCATGTTTTTAGCTCAATCAGAGCAAATTGGCTCGGCGGTACTGCTTGGGGTTTACCTGGAAGGTAATGAAGTCAAACGTGCCGGGGGTGTTCTCTTACAGGCTCTGCCCAATGCCGAAGAAAGTGCGCTTACCTTGCTCGAGGCCAACATACGTGCTTTTGGTCAGCTGACCGACGCCATGAGCCGCATGTCCTTGCTCGAGGTTTTAGAAGAACTTTGCTGGGGCATGGGCTTTGAACTCTTAACCGATGATGCCCTACCCGTAAGATTTGAATGCCGCTGCTCAGAAGCCAAAGCGATAGATGCGCTGGCCTACTTTAGCCCCGAAGAGCGTCAAAACATGATTGCCGAAGACGGTGGCGCCGAAGTCGTTTGCCACTGGTGCAATGAAAAACGCTGGTTAGAACCCGACCAAATCTTGAACATTTCAAATAATGAAATCCGCTGTCCTGATTGCTCAACGCTATGGTACCGCGAGGGCCAGGCAACCATGATTCGTGATGAAGAGCGCTGTGCCTGCGGTCGCCTGGTTATGCTACCCGCATAAGCCATAAAACCTACGTCTAAATTAACGTACGTCAGTTTTGGCGTACGTTCTACTTTAGGGAAGCAACCGTATCAGCAATCTTTTCAGACTCGAGCCTCTCCAAGTCTTTCACCAGGCACTCCTTTAAGCCTTTGACATAGCGTAAATCCTGACCCCAGAGAGTTTCATTCGCGAGTACAGCATCTACAACTTCTTCGGGACTCCCCTGTGACCAGACCGCTTGCCACCACTCGAGCACCTCGGCGTCATCCTTAACAGGTAAAGCTTCACCCTGCCAGCTGGCTTTATAAAAACGAATCAAACAGGCAAAAGCAAAGCAAATACGCTTTGGCACTTCCCCCTGGTTTTTGGTGTAGGCAAGCAGGCTCGGTAACAGACGAGTGCGGAATTTGCTGCTCGAGTTCAGCGCAATGGCACTTAGCTGATGTTTTAGGCTGGGGTTCTCAAAGCGTTTTAGGGTTGCGTTAGCAAAAGACTCGAGCTCTTCTCGAGCAACCTCCAGAGTTGGCAGTACTTCTTCAAAGAGCAAATTCTGAATGAAGGTTCTGAGTCCCTCATCCCGCATCACTTCATCAACCGTGCGGCGTCCACTCAGATAGCCCACAGGTACCATAGCCGTATGTGCCCCGTTCAAAATGCGCACTTTAATTTCCCGGTAAGGCTTTAAATCGTGGGTGAAGCTCACGTTCATAGCAGTTTCTGAGGTCGGGAATTCTTTTTTGACAAAGTCGGGCGCTTCGATAACCCAGCTATGGTAGGCCTCGCCTCTTACCAGTTGCTGGTCTGCAAACCCCATCTCTTGAAAGCGCGTTTCAGCATCTGCCGGAAAGCCCGTCACAATGCGGTCAACCAGCGTATTACAAAAGGTATTTTCAAGGTCTAACCAGTGTTTAAAAGCGTCTCCCAGATGCCATAAATCGGCATACTTCAGGATAATAGTTTTAAGTACGCTGCCATTATCCTCAATAAGCTCGCAGGGCAAAATGATGCAACCTCTAAGCCCTGAGCGAAAGCGTTCAAATAAAAAATGGGTGAGTTTAGCAGGAAAACTTTGGGGGGGTGCATCCTCGAGTTTATCTTCTGCCCTGAAGCTTATACCGCTTTCGGTAGTATTGGAAAGGATAAAGCGAATTTGGGGCTCCTGGGCAAGCTCGAGAAAGGCAGCAAAATCTTCATAAGGGCTAAGGCTACGACTAATACAGCGAATCAGGCGCGTCTCCGTTTTTAGCTTGCCCGCCTCGCTGCTTTGCAGCTCCACATGGTAAAGCCCATCTTGCTTATCCAGATCAGCGTAACTGCCACCAGGCGTTGGTTTCACAATCACTACGCCAGCAGCAAAATCAGTCTTTTCATTCAGGATGTCAATGGCCCAATCGGCAAACGCACGCAGAAAATTACCCGCGCCAAATTGCACGACTTTTTCAGGGTAGCTTGGCTTTGAAACTGTTGTTTTGTTAAGAGGTTGCATAAAAACTCCAGAACTTCAGGATAAGGCCGTTATAACACGTTCAGTCCATACCAATGAAGCGCATTTTCGCCTGAAATAGCAGTCTGCTCATCTTGTGATAAATGAGCAATATAATCTTGTGTCAAACGCATGACCTCTTTGTAAGACCCTGCAAGCGTGCAAACGGGCCAATCTGAACCAAGCATCAACCGATTTACGCCAAAGGCCTCGAGCACCGTTTCCAGATAGGGCTCAAAGTCTGCCACCTGCCAGTTTTGCCAATCGGCCTCAGTCACCATACCCGAGAGCTTACAACTAACATTTGGAAATTTGGCTAGCTTTTTGAGGTGACTGCGCCAGGGCTCGAGCGCCCCATTTTTTATCAGCGGTTTGGAAATATGGTCAAGAATAAAGCGCTGCTCGGGAAACTTGGCAACCAGTTCGCAGGCTTCTTCAAGCTGATGATGCAGGGTCAGTAAGTCATAGCTCAGGTCAAAGTCTCGCAGTTTAGCAAGCCCTTTTTGAAAGCGCTCTTGCAGCATAAAGCCAGCTGCTTCTGCCTGAATAACATGGCGCACGCCTACAAATTTGGAGTGCTCTTTGAAGGGCTCGAGGCTCTCCTCCACCTTATCACTGCACAAATCCACCCAGCCCACCACACCTTTAATAAAAGAATGCTCGTCAGCTAAGTCAAGTAGCCACTGCGTCTCGATAAGGTTTTGTCTGGCCTGTACTGCAACGGAACCCGCAAAGCCATTTTCTTGTAAGAGTGGCAGCAAATCAGCCGGTAAAAAATCGCGTTTTAAGACGCTCATTTCGTCTGAAATCCAGTCGTACTCGGCAGCGTCATAGCGCCAGAAATGCTGATGGGTATCCAGTCTGAGCATCAGGAGCCTTTAGGCACCGCGCCCGGGTCATTGTATTCGGGGCGGCCTTCGGTCCAGTGGCTATTATGTACGGGGGCAAGCAGAGTTTTTACTTCCTTAAGCAATTCCTGATGAGTAGCATCCTCTAGCGTAGCCAGATTTTGCTTGACCTGTTCTACCGTATTCATCCCTACTAGCGTACTGCTCACATAGGGGTGCTGCAGCGCAAACTGCATGACTAAGCGGGCAAGATCGGCACCCTGCGCCTGACAAAGCGCTGCAGCTTCTCGTGCCTTTTGAATCACCTTTTTCGGCGCAGGATGCCAGTCAGGGGCGCCCTGCTGTGTAAGCGCCCGCATATGTAAAGGAGAGGCATTGATGAGTCCCAGTGCTTTTTCCTGAGCATAAGGGGTCAGAACATCATCCATGGCGGTATCAAGCAAATTGTAGTGGCAGTAAGACAGGATAGCGTCAATTTCAGGAAAAGCCTCAGCAACCGTTTTTAAATGGTGCAAGGGATAGCCCGTAATGCTAATAGCCCGAACCTGACCTGAGGTTTTAAGCTCGAGCAAAGCAGGTAGGGTCTCACTGACAATCTGTTCCCGATCACCAAACTCGATGTCATGTACCTGCAAAAGGTCAATCCTGTCTGTTTCTAAGCGTCTGAGGCTTTCTTCAAGGGATTGTCTGACTCGAGGGGCAGAAAAATCAAACGTATTCTTGTCATAACGACCGACTTTTGTCGCCAAAATAACTTTGTCACGAAAGCCTTTTAGCGCTTTGCCCAGCCGCTCTTCAGACAAACCTCGCCCGTAGTAAGGTGCTGTATCAAAATAGCTAATGCCCTGTTCAATCGCATAGTGAACGGCCCTTACACTTTCCTTTTCATCGGCTTCGCCAAATTCATTACCCAGTGGCGAAGCGCCAAAACCAATGATTGACAGCTCGAGCCCAGACTTTCCCAAAGACCGGTACTGCATTAAAGCGAAACCCCTAACAAACCTCGACTGATTTGAAAATCAACATTACCAGCAGCCAGCAGCTTTGGCGCCACCTGACCAGATAAGACCTGGGCAAGGGTCGCCAGCAGAGCTTCAGAACTCGTGAGCAAACTATCTATATCTTTAGAGTGGCGATTAAACAAAGCCTCATTATCAGTAAGCTGCACAACAGGCAACATCGGGTGGATTTGCTGAGGATGATCCGCCACATAGGCCAAAATCGTTTCAACCCCAGTAGCACCTAAACCTGTCAGGGTTTCGACCCAATGCGGTATCGGGCTTTCCATCACGTGAAAACCAGCTGCCCTCGCCATTTGACCATACGCCAGACTGGCTTTAGCGTCCTCAGGTAAAACAGTTTGGGTAAATGCGCCTGTTTTGAGTATCGTGCTATTTTCAGGGATGACAACGGTTCCCCCTGAGGCAACCACCTGACGGCAGAGCTTGGCCAGTATAGCGGCAGCATTTTCCGAGACTTCACCTGACGTCATCAATCCCAAACGCAGATCTTTTAGACTTCCTGTTGCCCTTGTTCTAGCTCCCTCTCTTTGAAACCGCTCGTTAAACCAGCGCTCGACTTTTTCTCTCGCCAGAGCGATGCCACCATCTAGCTGAATACTTGCCCAGCCATACTCGCCTGGGTCAAGATCAAGCTCCTGAATAGCGTGACGCATATAGTCATTATGGGTTTTCTCGCAACCGTGCTCGAGCAAAAAGGCGCTATGCACCGCTGGATGGGTCAGATAGCCCAAAAGGGTACGGGCATACAGTGCTTCTGACTCACCGCTGGAGACCCCACAGCCTTCAGTGTGTACCAGCGCCACAAACTGAGCTATACCCTCATCCTTACCCAGTTCCGTTTTATCCAGATGACTGGCAATCATGCGGCTAATCTGCCCAGAACAAAGGCTGGTCGGCAAGATAAGGGCTAGCTGGCGGCTACTTATCCCGCGCTCGGTCTGATAGCCTTCAAAACTAAATGTCGGTAAATTCGTTTCTGCTTTTACAGGTATAGGCTTGCCTGAGGGAAGCTCTCTTTGCTGCAAGGACTCGAGCTGACTAGCATCTTGCTGCTGCCAGTTACGCCAGAGCTGCAACTGGGCGTGCTGGGCTTTTTCACCCACCGTACGTTCACCAGACGCCACTCGAATCGTCAGGTCAAGGGTTTCCTTACCTAGTTCATCCATGGGTGTACCGTCAAGGTAGGCTCCAGCATTAACATCCATATCTTTGTCCAGCAGTTTAAAGCGCTCACTGGTGGTTACAAACTTAAGGGTTGGCACAAACGGGAAATTGGTAATCGAGCCGTTACCCGTGATAAAGAAGATCAGGTTACAGCCTGAGGCAATTTGCCCGGCAATACTTTCTAAGTCATTGCCCGGACTATCCATAAAATAGAAACCACCATCTGGCATGCGCTCACCGTACTCGAGTGCTGCATCAAGTCTGAGTTCCGGGTCTTTTTTCATAGCTGCGCCGATAGACTTAAGCACAATGTTATAAAGCCCCCTCAGCTTATTACCCCCTGAGGGGTTTCCCTCAGCACTGGTTCCGTGCCAGGCAGCCCGCTCTTTAAAGCGCTCGACCATCATCAGAAATTTTTGGGCAGTTTCCAGATCTTTGACTTTTTTAAGGATATAGGCTTCTGCCCCAATCAGTTCATCGGTCTCGGCAAGATTGGCAGCGCCACCATAGCGAATAATCTCTCTCGCTACCCAAGCTGCCAAAGGATTCCCTGAAACACCCGAAAAGGCATCTGACCCGCCACACTGGAGGGCAATTTTAAGTTCGCTGACGGGAATCTCTTGCCGTACGGCAGCGTTGGCAGGCTCGAGCCAGCCTGTGACTATCGTTTCAGCCTCGCCTAAGTGCTCACTAAAGTTTCCCTTTAAACTCATAAATGCGTGGGGCACGTCTGATAAAGAATAGGTATGCTCTGATAAGTAAGCCTTTAGCCGCTCATTGGTAACAGCTTCATCTCCCCTATCCACACATAAAACCGCTGCAACATTTGGGTGAATAACAAAACCAGCCAGGGTGCGCAGAACCAGCTCTAAGTTATTGGGGTCTTCTTTTGTGCCGCCTTCAGTATGAGCCAGGGCAACCACACCATCGAGATTAGGATAGGCCTCAAGCCTATCTTTAAACTTAGCCTCGAGTGCTTTGACAAAACTGCCTGTGAGTGAACTCGTGCCTAACAGAACAATAACATTGCGCGTACCCACACCTCGCACTGTGCTGCGCCGAAACCCCATAAAGTTTAAGGTTTCCCTATGGCGACTTAATTGCTCGGCTACTTTAAAGCTTGCTTCGTCAAGCTGATAAGGAACAATTTCATCTTTAAAATTAGCGCTTTCTGGCAAGTTCAGGCTCAGGCTTCTGGCTTTTAGGGTCTCGAGTGAACTCTCAGTACAAACATAGTCACCTGGAGCTATTGTCTTAAGCGCACGTCCAAACGGCATACCCCAGGAAAGAAGCGTTTGCCCTTCTAAAATGGGCTGTATGGCAAAGCGGTGACCTTCTAAAACGGTGTGCTCGAGCTTAAAGGACTCGCCAGCAAGCTCAATTTCCGTTTGCGGCTCGAGCCTGCGCGTGGCGATGGCGACGTTATCGGTTTCAGCAGCTAATCTGGCGACATCCCAGAATTTATACTTTTCCATTCAATCCTCTTTTGGCTCGTCTTTGGCCATTTCAAATAGACTTGACCTGGATTATTGGCAATAAATCCAAGCACGCTTGTCCCTTAGTTTTCCTATCATAACGCTCTCTTTTTGATTACAATGAATTTGCCCATTTCAAAATAAAACCGTAGGTGCTTAAGCCTTGCTTCTTTGCTATGCTTATGACATGAATGCTAAAGATGAGGGCTCGAGCCTGCCCGAACATGTTGCAGTGAACCGTTCCTACTGGGATGCTATGGCCTCTGATTGGATTAGCGCCGGTGAAAGGAGCTGGAAACAGGATGAACCAAGCTGGGGCATCTGGGCTCTGCCCGAGTCTGAACTTAAGCTTTTGCCAGAAACGATGCAAGGAATGAAAGCTATTGAGCTTGGCTGCGGCACAGCCTATGTCAGTTGCTGGATGGCAAGACGAGGCGCAGACATTGTCGGCATAGATAATTCTGCCGAGCAACTTAAAACTGCCAGACGTCTTATGACCGACTATGGTCAAAATTTCACCTTCATTCATGGAAATGCCGAAAACGTACCCTACCCGGATGCGTCGTTTGATTTTGCCATCAGTGAATATGGCGCTGCCATCTGGTGTGACCCCGAGCGCTGGATTCCTGAAGCCCATCGTCTGCTTAAGCCCGGCGGTCAGTTAGTGTTTTTAGGTACCCATCCATTAGCTATTGTCGCCACACCCGAAAATGGCGATGACTGTGATACTCAGTTTCACCGCTCTTACTTTGGTATAGGCAAACAGGACTGGCGCGAAGTTGACATAAACCCGGGAGGTATCGAGTTTAATCTCACCCATTCAGCCTGGCTTAAACTCTTTCGGGACACAGGTTTTGAAGTGATTGATTACCTCGAGTTGCAAGCACCCGCCCAGTTTGCTGAAACCAAGTTTTCTATTCCTGGAGACTGGGCACACCGCTGGCCTTCGGAACAGGTTTGGAAATTGAAGAAACTTGACTAATAAACACTTGGTGGGTCAAAGCGTCTATGCACCGACCTTGCCAGCTCATAAAATCCTATCAGCTTCTCTGTAGAGGCGCGCCAGCTCCACTTTTCCATGTCGGCTCTGGCCGCTTTAGCATACTGATCGCGCAAAGTCTGATTAAAGAGCAGGGTCTCTACCTTTTCAGTCAAATCGGCTAAGTCACCTGGTGTAAATAGCAGGCCCGTTTTTCCATCAGCAATAGCGTCCGGCAAACCTCCGGCTCTGGCACCTACGGCAGGCACACCCGAAGCCATCGCCTCCATTGCTACAAACCCAAGCGTTTCGGTATCACTGGGAAAGACAAAAAGATCAGCACTGGCATAAGCCTGGGCTAATTCTTTGCCGGTCATGTAGCCCATAAAGGTTGTGTTCGTATCTTTAAAACGGTCTTTTAGATACTCTTCAGCTGGACCAGACCCTACAATGGCAAGCCTTGACCCCTCGAGTTGAGAAATAGGAGCATAGAGCCAGTCGAGCCGCTTTTCATGCGATAAACGACCGACATAGAGCATAAGCGGCGCATTTGGGTGACCCTCAGATAAACGTTCACGCATTCCTAAAGAATAATTATCTGGGTGATACGTCTCGGTATCGACAGCTTTAGGCCAGAGCCTGACACGCTTGATACCCAGACCTTTCGCAGAACCCACCATTGGCTGACTGGTACACAAATTCAGGTGAGCCTGATTATGCACATCTCGTAAGAAAATCTTTGAAATCGGACTTAAAAACTCGAGGTTTAAGTGCTTAACGTACTGGGTAATGTCAGTGTGATAACTCGCCAGAAGCGGCAGGTTGCGCTGCTTGGCAATTGCCGTGCCCCATAGTCCTAAAACAACTGGATTTACCACATGAACAATATCAGGCTGAAACTTGTCCAGCTCTCGCCCCAGACGAGGTCTGGGCATACCCAGCTTTAATTCTGGATACCAGGGTTTAAAGGAAACGCCTGGCACATTTATAACTTTATGCCCTTTGTACTCTTTGGGCGGGTCGTGTGGCGCAAAGATAATCGCTTCGTGTCCAAGAGGCTCGAGCTGATCTAAGGTTCTAACAATACGAGTAACCACACCATCAATCTTGGGTAAAAAGGTTTCAGTAAAATAAGCTATGCGCATTAAAAAGCCCCTACAACTCATTGTAGGGGCTTTTACAGTTTCTGTCTAATCGATTAAACGACTTCTGCTTTTTTCGTTTCAGGAATCCCAGCTTTTTGCTCGCTGGTCCAGGTTGAGTAACAAGGAATCCGTGACATATCGGCACGATCAGCATATTTCTTGGCAATTTCTACAACTTCACCTAAGAGACCTTGCTCTAAGGTCGTTGGCTTGAGCCCCAAATCTAAGAAAAGATCATTCCTAACATGAAGTTCATTTTCGGCGGCTTCTTTACGTGGATTGTCTACATTAGCGATTTCAGCACCGGTCATTTTGCTTACCAGCTCAGCCAGTTCACGAACCTTATGCGTTTCGGTCATCTGGTTCAAGATTTTCACACGCTCACCCTTGGCTGGGGGATTAGCCAGTGCAAGCTCAATGCAGTTTACCGTGTCTTGAATATGAATAAAGGCTCTGGTCTGGCCACCTGTACCGTGAACCGTAAGCGGGTAACCTACCGCAGCTTGCATAAGGAAACGGTTGAGCACAGTGCCATAATCACCATCATAATCAAAGCGGTTAATAAGGCGCTCATCCCGTTTGGTTTCTTTGGTATTGGTACCCCAAACAATGCCCTGATGCAAGTCCGTAATACGCACAAGATCATTCTTGTTGTAATAAAGGAAGAAAAGCTGATCCTGGGTTTTGGTCATGTGGTACACACTACCTGGATTTACCGGATAAAGGATCTGCTGCATAATGCGCTCACCCTCTTCGGTAGTAACCTCTACGTCAAGGTAGCCCTCAGGTATTTTCATGCCAGCCGTACCATAGCCGTAAACACCCATGGTTCCCAGGTGTGCCAGATGGACATCGACACCACTTTCAACAATGGCAGCCAGTACGTTATGGGTAGCATTCAGATTATTATTAACGGTATAGCGCTTATGCCAGCTAGACTTCATGCTGTAAGGGGCTGCCCGCTGCTCGGCGAAGTGCACGATAGCATCTGGCTCTTCATCTTTAATAAGGGTTAGCAAGCGGTGATAATTATCAGAGATATCCAGATTATGGAATTTAATTTCCTTGCCACTTACTTCTTTCCAGGCTTGCAACCGGGTTTGAATGGGTTGAATTGGCGTAAGACTACTGGCACCAAGTTCATTATCAATATTTCTGCGGCTCAAATTATCGATGATGGTAACGTCATAGCCGATATTTGAAAGATGCAAACTGGTCGGCCAGCCGCAAAAGCCGTCTCCGCCTAATACAAATACTTTTTTCATTCATTCCTCCATGAGCTAAGCATCATCACCTTGACTTACACCTATTCCATACTAGGAGAAAACTTAAAAAGCCGATACCTAAGGCATCACAGAGGAAAAAGGCGCGCCACCAAGCCTTGCCTAGCAAAAATCAAACCAGTCATAAGGCTGGTCCTGTTTAGCCAACTCTAGTACAAAGAAAGATGGGATTCAATAGTAAAGATGAGTTTCATAAAGTCAGATGGTGATAAAAAGGCTCAGACAAAAGGAACCAAAGAGCTTTTTACCTTACGTCCAAACTCTCTTATACGGCGCCTCAGGAAACGCTTACGGTAACTGCGCGCCCCGGCATACCAGGCACCCGGTTTGATAAATGACCAGATACTCACCGTGGCAATAAAGAAAGGGTGCAGGAAAGCCCAGTTAAGCGTTACTAACCCATTCCCCCAAAGATCACGGCGCTCGAGCTGTCTTGTCCCAAGATTCATGCCATAAAGCTCAACTGCCAGTTTGGCCAACCAGATACCAAAAACCCAGGGAACCAGCGCATCGATAAAGGGTGTAAGTAAAACAGCAATGGATAAAAAAATACTTTGAAAGCCTAAAACACCAATACTTGCCATAAAGGCAGGGTGATAGTGCAGCGTATGGTGATAACGCGAGACCCAGCGTTTACGCTGCTTAAGTAAAGCTAAGAGATTTGGAACAGGCTTGGTTAATACTCTGGTTTCAGGCGTACTGGCGAACACCACGCGCATACCGGGTAAGCGCCCCATACGCTGCGTTAGCAAGTCTTCATCGCCACTTGGTGCACGACCACTGGCACCAAAGCCCCCAATCGCTTCAAAAGCACTACGTCTATAAGCCTGATTATTGGCGCTGCTGGCGAACTTCCAACCAAAGTGGGTTAAGGAACGGGCAACCAGCATAAGGGTAAACCAGTCGGTAGATTCAAAACGCTCAACCCAGTTTTTGGCTTTACCGGCTCTGGTACTTTCAACATAGCCGACCACCATGGCGACATCCTCTTCAAAGTGAGAAACCATGCCTGCAACCCAGCCTTCAGGGTACTGACAATCGGCGTCACTGGCCACAATTATTTCACCACTCGAGTTCTGAATTCCCGTATTAACAGCATTTACTTTGGGTGCAAGTCTGCGACTAGGTGCTAAGACATTGACCAGCTTAAAACGCTTATCTTTAGCAGCAAAGGATTGGATGATGGCCTCAGTAGCGTCTTTAGAGCGGTCATTAACGATAACAAACTCGAGCCTTGGATAGTCCTGTTTTGACAGAGACTCGAGCGTTGCTGCCAATTTATCTTCTTCATTATGTGCCGGAATAATGACGCTCACCCTTGGCTGCTTGTCACTCAAGGGTCGATTTTTTGCACGGTACATACCGACAATAACCATTAGCATAAGGGCAATGTAAGGAAGCACAAGAGCGTAAAGTAAAATAATAAAGGTCGTCAACATAGTAGTCTCTCTAACCGTCTTCGTGCAGTTTACGTAGAGTTTATCACACAGAATCATGAAGATTGCATTAAGGCTTGCAAAAAGAGGCCAAAGATTGCCCTAATTCGTCGTTGACGTCAGGTGCAACGCCCTATTTGAAGCCTAAAACCTATATAATTAAGGTACATGTTCCAGCGAAAACAGTTAACTATTGGAGGCTCAAATGAGTAATTATACTGCTGATAACATCCAGGTGCTTGAAGGACTCGAGGCAGTCCGCAAACGCCCTGCGATGTATGTTCAGGGCGGTACCGGCGTTGATGGCTATCATCAGCTCCTAACAGAAATTATTGACAATGCTATTGATGAATGTCTGGCAGGTTATGCCGACACGGTTGAAGTTATCTTAAATAAGGATGGCTCAGCAACAGTTACCGATAATGGCCGCGGCATCCCCGTAGGTATTATGAAAAAAGAGGGAAAGCCTGCTGTTGAAATCATTTTTACCATTCTGCATGCAGGGGGCAAATTTGACTCAAATGCCTATAAGGTCTCAGGTGGACTTCACGGTGTAGGTTCTTCGGTGGTTAACGCCCTGTCAGACTGGCTTGATGTCGAGGTTAAAATTGACGGCAAGATTTACCACATTCGCTTTGATCGGGGTGTTGTAACCGTCCCGCTTGAAGAAATCGGAACCTATGCTGGCAAGGAAAATGGCACTAAGGTCACCTTCATGCCTGACCACACCATTTTTAAAGAGATTCGCGGTTTTGACACTAACCGCATGCGCCGTCGTCTAAAAGAACTTGCCTATCTGACGGGCGGTGTCAAAATCGTCTTTGAAGACAATCGTCACTCAGAACCCGTTAGGGAAGTCTTTCATGAAGAAGGTGGTGTGGCTGCCTTTGCCGCCAACCTTGCCAGCGACGGTAAGAAACTCTATGACGACCCCATTCGCATTTATGGTTCCGCCGATGAAATTGAAGTAGACATTGGCATGATTCATACCTCGAGCTATGGTCAAACCGTCCTCAACTACGCCAATATGATTACCAACCGTGATGGTGGTACGCCGCTAACTGGTTTTAAAACTGCCTATACCAGAGTCTTAAACAATTATGCCAAGAAAAACAATGTCATTAAAAAAGGTGACCCTATTCCGACGGGGGAAGACTTCTTAGAAGGTATTTACTGTGTTATTTCTGTAAAATTGGGGGATCCGCAATTTGAATCTCAGGCCAAGGTTAAACTGCTTAACCCTGAGGCTCAGAGCGCCACTCAGTCTGTTGTTTATGAAAAACTCACAGAGATTTTAGAGGAAAACCCTAAAGTTGCCAAAAACATCATTGAAAAAGCTGCTAATGCAGCAAAGGCTCGAGAAGCTGCACGTAAAGCAAGAGAACTCGTTCGCCGCGCTAATCCGCTAGATAATGATGAACTTCCAGGCAAGCTCGCTGACTGCCAGAGCGAAGATCCTTCCCTAAGTGAAATTTACATTGTGGAAGGTGACTCGGCAGGGGGTAGCGCCAAGCAAGGCCGCGAACGTCGTTTTCAGGCCATTTTGCCGCTGCGCGGAAAGATTTTGAATGTCGAAAAAGCTCAGCTTGGCAAGATTCTGAAAAATGCCGAGATTCGCGCTATGGTTGCTGCTATCGGTGCCGGCATTGAAGGCACTGGCGAAGAGAATTCGCACTTTAATATAGAAGATGTCAGGTATCACCGCATCATTATAATGACGGATGCTGATGTAGACGGGAGTCACATTCGTACGCTGCTGCTGACCTTCTTTTACCGTTATATGCGCCCACTTATTGAGGCTGGCTATCTTTACATTGCTCAACCACCTCTTTACGGGGTGCGCTTTGGTCGGGAAAAGAATTTAACCTATATTTACAATGATGATGCCCTGAAAGAACTGCTTAGAGACAATCGTGGACGTAAGTACGAAATTCAGCGCTTTAAAGGTCTGGGAGAAATGAATCCCGAGCAACTCTGGGAAACCACTATGAACCCTGAAACCAGAGTTTTAAAACGGGTCAGCATTCAGGATGTACTTGATACCA
>JAGQHN010000250.1 GCA_020431825.1 Trueperaceae bacterium
TACCGGCTGACTGTAACTGCTTGCATGCTGAAACAGCATCCAAATCAGGTCAAGCTCTGACTGCTCAAGGGCTGTATGTTGCCCTTTATTTACCAAAGCATCAAGCAAGCGACCTGCAATCAGGCGCCTTTGCCGCAGGGTCCAGTCCTTTATTGTGTCTCTACTACTTTCAGTTTCGATATGCTCAAAAAAAGCACCTTTATAAAGTTCACAGGCACTCGCTATGTCGCCAGCTATCAAAAATTCTTCCAGCATATCCACATCTGTTTTTAGATTTGCTCTTAGCAGCTTGGCTTCAACAATCACGACATTATCAAGTCCCTGTTTGGTAAAAAAACCATTTATGTTTTGAATCACACGCCGGAGTTCACGTGATGGATTATCCGCGTAGCTTAGAAACAACTGTTCAAAAGCTTCTCTTGAAACTTCTTTTTCAATAAGCACATAAGCCAGACGTTCAAGTGTTTTCCTTTGAGGACCCTGGTTAACCCGGTTCTCTAAGCCAGCTCCTCTTAGAGCTAAGACCCCTAAAGTTTGTAAGTACATAGCAAAGTTTACCAGGATATAACGGCATATTTAGGGTTTTGTCCCCGTTTTGCCCTTTTGTTTTTCTTTATAAAAAGCTAGAAATAGTCTTATCACCCTTTTTATCTTGGAGCAGTCGTGGGCTATTTCTTATTTGCATTAGGGAAACTGGATTAGTGGAATCTAAAACACAAAATGCTTGGCAAAAGGCAAGGCAAAAGTGCAGCTAAAGGTACTAGGAACTTTGGCATTAGCTGAGGGTAAGGCGAGCAGACCAAAACCTTTATTGCTACTTTGTTATCTTGCACTTGAAGGAAGCAAGTCCAGGGCTGAACTGGCGAGACTCTTTTTTTATAACAGCAAGCACCCTGCCGACGCCTTATCAACCACTTTACGCCGCTTACCCAGAGACTTAATTCATGAACAAGACAGTTGTTTAAGCACTTCAATAAAAACAGATTTTGGCTCGTTCAAAAACGCTATTCAAACACGGGACTGGCACAAAGCCCTAGGGCTTTATGGCGGCATATTTCTTGAACCCCTTAATTTGCAGCTGGGTTGGGAACTGGAAGACTGGCTTATCGCTAAACGCAAGGAAACAGCTGAACTGCTTAGAAATGCAAGGCTGGGTCTTTGCGAAGATTACCTTGAACAAGACGATGCGGCTAGTGCCCTTTATCAGCTACATCTATGTATAAAAGAATGCGATTATGTTGAACCTACGCAAAAAGAAGTTTCGCTCCTCGAGCGCTTGCTCGAGCGCAGCCATAGCCCTCAGCTAGACGCTTTTAGAGAAATGTACGGGCATCTGCTTGAAACGACAAGCCCGGGTCAAAAACTTATAGGACGTGAGCATGATTTAGACAGCCTACACTATCTCTTAAAGCAACCTACGATACGCCTGGTTAACCTTTTAGGCGGCGCCGGGGTAGGCAAAACCAGCCTGGGCTTAGAACTCATGCGCCGCATGAAAGAAGAGCAGCCGGACAGTTACACTCTGCTCCTTGAAAATCTTAGCAGCGAAGCCGGCTTTCTTAATGCCCTGGCAAATACTCTGGGTCTTGTATTAAAAGAACAAAATGCCCTTGGCCAAATTGTGAACTTTATAGCCGAAAAACCCATGCTCCTCTTTTTTGATAATTTTGAACAGCTGAGTGAGCATGCTCCTATCCTGTCAAGGTTACTGGCAGGTTGCCCAAAGCTAAACCTGCTTTTATCCTCCAGACAAAAGCTCTATTTGAAAGAGGAATACATCTTTAATTTAGAAGGTCTTAGCATTCCTGAGGCGCAGAGCCTTGAGCAGTTTGAAAACGACACCGATAGTGCCGTGGCTTTGTTTAGAGAAACCGTAAGAAAGCATGCGCCAATGCATGTCTTTGTTCAGGCGGACCTTCATCCCATCTTGCACATTTGTAAATTGACGCAGGGTTACCCTTTAGCGATCGAGCTGGCTGCACCCTGGCTACGTCTGGTTTCAGCTCTACATATTGCCGATGCGTTAAGTAGCAGCCTTGATTTACTGGTTAACCAGAGTAACCAGGCGAGCATTAGACACAGTTCAATTGAGCTGGCCTTTGATTACTCCTGGCGCTTACTCAATGCCAGGCAGCAAGCCGCCTTGCTTGCGTGTGCTGTCTTTCAGGGTGGTTTTAGTCTTGATGACATAAAAGAGGTTGCTGGTACCGAGCTTAAGACCTTATCTCAACTTCTAGACAAATCGCTTTTGCAGTTCCAAACACCCAACCGCTACACCTTGCATCCGCTCCTTAGTCAATACGTCAGAGCTAAACTTATGCAAGACCAGAATCACTTTGGCTTGCTAAAAAAGCAACATGCCTATTACTACCTGAGCAGCCTAAACAAAAAAGGTATGGCGGTCATAACGGGGCAAAAGGTTCAGGAAAATCTGGACTGGATAGAGCAGGAATTCTTTAATCTGGCACTGGCTTTTAGAACCGCTACCCAGATTTCTTTAAGCGTGAACCTCGAGCATGCCTTACTAAGTCTGAGTCATTACGCCGAACTAAGAGCGCGGTATCAGGATTTTATTCAGATCATTGGGGTTTTTCTAGAAAACAAGCAAGCGTGCCTTGACCATGACCCTGCCGGACTTGTTGCCGCACTCGGCAACCTTGCCTGGCATCAGTTCAGAGCAGGTGATCCCCTAAAGTCAAGGCGTCTCGCCCTGGAAACGCTGGATCTTGCCAAGAACCATAACTCCTATGTGGGCCGCTGGACTGCAA
Organism: Trueperaceae bacterium; assembly: GCA_020431825.1. Classification (GTDB taxonomy): domain Bacteria; phylum Deinococcota; class Deinococci; order Deinococcales; family Trueperaceae; genus JAHEBB01. The sequence continues at coordinate 2,769 of JAGQHN010000250.1, forward strand.
ATGCAGGGCTTTACGGCTCGAGCATGCTGCTAGGGCAACCCGAAGAAGCCATTAACTGGATTCACGCTGCTACGACTGCTGTAAAACAAACTATTCAGTCTACTCAAAATGCAGACGTTAAACACCATGCAGAAATTATGCTGGGCATTTCTCATGCAGCCATGAGCTGGATGCTGCTCTTATCAGGAAACTACGAAGCTGCTTACCCCCTGCTTGATGAAGCCAAAGCCATCTATATCAAACACCAGTCGCCTTACCTTTGTTATTACTATAGCCGCTCAGGACAAATCGCCATTGCAGATGACAAGCTCCCTAAAGCCCTTGATTTACTGGAACTTGGTTTGCGTCTCGCAAGAAGCTACCAGTTTTATACCGAAATTCATTTCCTACTGCTCGAGCTAGCCCGAGCAAAACTCAGACTTGCCAAATACGAAGAAGTTCTTGAGCATTGCAGTGAAGGCCTACAGCTTACCGAAACGCTAGGTGAACCAGTCTTAAAAATAGGACTGCTAGCTGTAAAAGGACGTGTTCTTATTGCCTTAAAGCAATTTGAATCAGCCAAAGACGCTTTGCAGGCCAG
>JAGQHN010000251.1 GCA_020431825.1 Trueperaceae bacterium
CATGGCTAGCTACAAACTCGAAGTTGATCAAAGTCAAGATTTTATTCATTGTATAGCTGACGGGGACTTAGAGGTGAAAGACCTCAGCGTTATAGCAATGGCACTTTTTGAATTAGGGCAGGTAACGGGTATTACGTGTTACTTTATCGATTTTTGCAAGGCTCACAACAAGGCGAACCCTTTTCAAACCTATGACTTTGTGCATGTTGATCTCAATACAATGGATCAACCAGATGTTGGTAAAGCTGCGTTACTTACCCGCCAAGGTGACCAGTCTCATAACTTTTTAGTCACTGTTATGAACAATGCTTGTTACAGAGTGCAAACATTTGACGAAAAGGCACTGGCACTTTCCTGGCTGTTAGCAGATAAAGTTACTAAAGAGGTTCTGAATTAGATGCTAAACAAGACCGCTACCCAGAGGTCTGAGAATAGGAAACAAAATGTGGTAAATAAACTCGAGCTAATATTTGCCTTTGCCCACTAAACAAGACTAACTCAAGTTATAAGTTATTAGCTTTGGACACCACTTCGCAACATTATTGTTTAGTTTTAAGCCGCCTAAACTGATAATAGTCAGCAGCTTGATTGTAGCTGTATGACCAATGACTCGAGCTTTCCGGAAGCTGATTTAAAAGGATATCACCGTAGTTTTGGCCAGGATTTATAGGACCTTGCCATAATGCTTTAAGTACAGAGCCTGCAATGGCCATGGAAGCCCCAGGCTCGATGTCTCTTACAAGCAAACGAGCGATTCCAGCCAAATTATCCAAGTCAAAATCTGAACGGATTGCTTCTCTTTGATTGATCGCAGTCGTAAACTCAAGAAATGAATCAAGGTAAATGGACGCTATGTCAGCTGGTCTTGCTAAAAATGTGTTCAAGCTATGCTCCCAAATAAAAAAATGGACAGGCTAGTGTTGCGGCTAACCTGTCAATGCGGAGGTTTTGTGAATCAATTACTTGGTTCGAGCACCAGGATGGGTTAGGTAGTTGCATCCTATCTTGTAGGGAGGGGTTGTAAGAACAATGTTAAACAAATACATGGCGATGCTTTTTAATCTATCTGCATTTATCACTTGCTTCACACTCCTTTGCTAGATACTCTCACGAAGCAGTTCATTCGCGTTGTCACTAGTAAAGCAAAAGCACTATTAAAAAAGATTTATTTCAAAAGGCTAGTTAGCAAGCAATATTAAAGCAATGGGCAATAAACCGTTTCCTCGATGAATACTGGGGAAACGGTGCAATTGTTAAGTTTTTCCAAGGGTTAAAAGTAAGAAATTTGTAAGAACCAGTTAATTTAACTAAAAGTCAGATACTTTAATTGTATTCAATGATTACTTTTAGTAAAGCATAAGAATGCTTACAGAAAGATGATTTAGTATGTTCCAAATCTTGGCATACCAATATACCTCTAGTAAAAGCTAAATACTCTTTAAGCTTAGGCTTAAGGAAGATTACGATGCCAATAAGTGAAACTGCTTTAGAAAGCTATAGGCCAGAAATAGTATATAAAGAAACGGGAACACTAAACGAACTATACTTGGACAAGCTTTTAAATGAAAAATCCAAATACATGGTAACTAGTCAGCTTTTGGATGGGCAGTGGAGGGTAGAAGCAATAAAAGCAGAATAAGCTTAGCAAGCTCAAGGCAAAGCTAGATGTTTCGCTACTTGTCCTAGCTAGTCAGAGCCTAACTAAGCTGCTTTTGCAAGGACAACTTATTGATAAGCCTTATGCCTATAGAGAAATGGGACTAGGAATACCTACAACAGCATTAGGCCCATTCTCGATGGCAACATTTAAAGCATAGTTTTGATCTGGAAGAATTTCAATTTTGAATTGACCCCCACTATCTAATTTCAAATCCTTTACTTGATTGCGAGTATCAATAAGCTTTAGCTTTGCTGATCTATCTAGTTCAAAACTTTGATATGTACTGAGTTGCCCGACGAGCTGGGCCTTATTGTTTCGGTATAAACAACTGAGATCAAGAAAATAGTTGCTAAGCTGATACACCCTTGTCCAGGTGGCATAAGCTTCACCACTTCTGGCGTGTTCGGCCTTACCCTTGGTTTCAAATAGTAAGATTGCCTCATCCTCTCTATGTGAGTCCCAGGTTGAAAAGTCCATAGAAGGTTCCTTAGATCACCAAAGGGAAGTTGTCAAGAAAATGAACTTGGCAATCTGACTAAGCAAACCACTTAGCCTTAATGCCAAAGATCATAAAAAACTTAGCCTCACAAAGCTCTTACAAATGAGAAACCTTGATCGAGAGTCAAAGGTAATCTGAATTTGTCTTACGATACTTGAACAAATGGCAAGTTCAAATCTTGCAGAAATAATAACTGACCCCTCTTAAGTTTTTTAGTAGTGCATTTGTAATAAAACTTTTCTAACCCGAGCTAACTCATAGTTTTGCCCTGTTTTTCACAGGGCCATTTTTATAGTAGCTCGTCTGCTGTGACAAAAATCAGAGAAAGTGTTTACAGTAAAGGTAAACTCTGGCTTGTTGGACCCGTCCCCCCACTGCCTATCATCACGGGTTCAACATCTTCGATACCTGGCTGACTTAAAGCCCTTTAAAATGGTTTGAAGTCTCTTTTTTTCCTTTCCACCTTAAATAACTGTAGGTATATACTTAATCTCGTTTGCAAAACCTTATTCTTGATTGCACGCTAGGTTTTGTAACGACCCCAGTTTCTGGCAAGTCTTTTGCTTGAGTAAAAGGCTTGCCCATTCTGTTAATAGCGATCCCTAAAATTTTGAGAGTGGCTTATCACTTTAAGGATAAAGTCGCTTATCCCCTTTACTCCACTCCCACCATTTCTTAAAAGCTACTGATGGCCCACAATGCCATGAGGCACATAAGGTTCTTCTAAGTAACTGATGTCTTCAGTACTAAGCTTAACTGCCGTAGCTTCAACCGCACTCTCAAGGTGAGAAAGCTTGGTTGCACCGATAACTGGCGCTACTACGGGCGCTTTGTGAAGTAACCAGCCAAGCGAAATATGTGCCATGGGAACCCCATGCTTTTTCGACAGCTCAGCAACCCGCTCAATAACCTGTTGGTCAGCCTCAGCGGTTGCATCATATTTACTTTTGGCAATGGGGTCAGACTCAAGCCGAGTGCTGGTCTCTGATGGTGCTCGAGCCACTCTTCCTGAAGCTAATGGGCTGTAAGGTGTTGATGCAATCTTCTCGTCTATACACAGTGGCATCATCTCGCGTTCTTCTTCACGGTAAATCAGGTTGTAGTGATTTTGCATTGACACAAAACGTGTCCAACCATGTTTATCA
>JAGQHN010000252.1 GCA_020431825.1 Trueperaceae bacterium
AAACGCTGAACACCTTGACACTGTTTGATCCATTGGCTGGCTACCCCACCAAGAAAGCCAATACCTAAATCTATAGGTAAGTTAATCAGAATTATGAAGACCGATTCGTTGATCTTGGGTCGGAACTTGGCTGACGTTTCTTAAAATCATTAAAAGCACTCGCCCTCCAGGGACGGGCACGATTTAGAGCAATCTCATACCGTGGATCAGAAACGTCGAGATTTGTAACGACAACACCTTGATTCTCTTTAACTTCAGCCGCACATTGACCATCAGGACCAATCAATGCAGACTTCATTAGATGTAAACATTCCATTGGTACGGACAAGCTAATCCAATAATTATAGATAGCAGCAAGCGCAAGTGTTTTTGTGTAGAAAACCTTATCAACCGGATAAGATGAGAGTAGCAAGCAATCTATACCAAGTTTTTCGTATTCTATAAAAAGGGGCGGGAAATTAATTTCGACACAGATTAAGCAGCCAAACATGAAGCCGTCCACCTCAAAGGTAATAGCCTCAGTACCTGGTGTATAAAATCTACTTGTTTCGGTATAAGAGCAGAGGCGTTTATCGTAGCGGTTAACTAATTTTCCCTCGTCTGAGATTATGTACAAACTGTTGTGTGGCCAGTTTGGTTCACTTAGAGGGTGCGCTGAACCAAGGACAACCCAGAGCTGAAGTTGCTTCGCCAACACCATGATGCTTTCTAATTCAGAGCGCACATGCTCCCAATTAACCTCATCCCAACTTTGAATTGGATTTTTCGCGTAACCTGAAAGCGCACCCTCTGGAAATTGAAGTAAGCGTGCTCCTTGAGCTGAAGCATCCTGCATTAAAGTCCGAACCGTCTGCCCATTTTGGCGAGCGTCTCCTGTAATTGGCATTTGCGCTATAGCAAGTGAAAAAGGTTTAGAAGCTTTATTGAGTGGATTCATAAGTTAGGATATCTTTAAAATCTATGTGATGTTAGGCAGTGTGGGCATAACGCCCAAATTCAGGGGATTTGACGTACTTGTTGGTCAAGTTTGACATGGTCTAAATCCTCTCTAGATTTGAAACAAGTCAAAATCCCATGCAGTTAGGCGGCATTTTGAGGTGGAATGCCTCATAAGCATAGGTCACTATAAGAGGTAATTGGCAAAAAAGTTATCCCATGATTCAATTTCCAATTCTGGCACCTCAGTATGACCACCAGGATTGATGTGCATTGATTTCTCTTTACTGGCAAAGGCATCAAAAAGTGCAAGCCCATAGTCTCGGTTACGTATAGCATCATCCCACTGAAAAACAAAGCGAAGGGGAATATGAATCTTTTGTGCAGCCAATTTTAAGCTTGAGTGTTCTGGATGAAGCTGGGCGAGACCTAAAACTGCGCAGGTAAAACGCTTGTCTGCTCCAAGTAAGGGAATGCCAATACTACTTCCTTGAGAAACACCCCAATAAGCTAAAGTTGGTTCTGCTGCAATGAGGCCAGATTCAAGTACTGCACCTAAGGCTGCTTGCCACTCTGGGATAGCCTGCGCTGCAAGATTATCTAAAAACTTAATTTTCTCTTCTACACTAAGTGCAGTTGCCTTAGGGTCTCCTTTAATGCGCGCTAACGTTTTTACTCGTTCTAAGTCGGCTTCTTCAGGGCTTATACGCCCACCGTGCTTTGGTGCATCAATGGCTAAACTTGCCCAGCCCATGTTTTTTGCGTAATGTATTGCCCGTTTAGAGATGTTCTCACTTTTCTTGTGGGAAGAGCCTCCATGGCCCATTGCAAGAAGAACACGGGGTGCATTTCCTTCAGGTATCCAGAGAACACCTGGGACTATTTCACCTGCTACCTGAATATCAAATTCGTATTGAGTAACGCCATTATCTATGTGCTCGGTGTGCTTAAATCTCATGGGTAAAAACGGAGTTGGGGGTTAAGGTTTGAAGCATTTTAAGACCTCTAGAAATTGGGATAGTCAAGTTTTTATCCCTTGCAATGTGTTTTATAAATGTATCCTTTACTATCCAGATATGCACTTTGCCCCTGGATTACTCGAGCGCTAATGCACTTAAAATACTGGGTCTAATCAGTCGGTAAAAAAGCCTTGCCATCTCCTGAGGTGGTGTCTTCATCCCTGACTCGAGCCAGCTGCCTAATACCGAGAGCATGGCCCCGGCCACAAAGTCCGCCACAATATGAGGGGGTACTGCAGGAAGGATATTCATATTCTTCAGGGACTGCTGCGCTGTTTCAGAGGCATATATGCGAAAGCGCTGCAACATGAGCGCCCCTCCTTGACCGTTAAGAATAACGCGGAACAGGGTTGGGTCCTGGTAGACATACTCAAAAAGACTCAGTGCCGGGTGTGGCACACCTGCGAGTAGGTCCTGTTTGGAAAAGCGTTTTACATTTTCAAGAATGCCGTCTGCTACCTTGTCAAAAGAACTTAGCAGCAGTTCATCCTTGTCTTTGTAATGCAGATAGAAAGTACCTCTGGCAACATCAGCTCGCTCAGTGATGTCAGTGACAGTAATGGTTTCATAGCCTTTTTCAAGGATAAGTTCCATAAGGGCGTCAAAGAGTAGTTGCTTCGAGCGCTTTGAACGCCTGTCCTGTTTTGAACTGGACATATTTGCCTTTCTGTTCATTTGTGAACGATTTTGCCCGCTTGTTCTTGACCAAAGTGCAGCTCGGGTTTAATTTAACATCGTGACTAATAAAAGACAAGTGTTCAATAAAAACACTCCAGAAAGGTAGCTTCCTATGGTAGACAAACTTTTAAACCTGCTTCGGGGTTCAGGTTCAAAGGCACCTTCCCTTGATGCGATTTTGAATGAAGCCGATAAGCATCTGACAAACTTTAGTAGTCTTGTCTTACCGACTCCTGAAGCCAAACCTCGAACACCTTTTGATAGTGGTTTGCCCAAAGAAAAAATGTCGATGATGAACATTAGCTTAGGGCAGCGACTTAAGTTTCTCTCGAGGGGCCTGCCGCTTTTTTTGAATATGCAAAAAAGTGCCAGGATGTACGATGGCAAGTTTAAAGCAAGTAAAACCCAAGCCAGTCCGGAGTTTTTCAGGGAACTGGAGAACCTCGCGCGCAGGGCAGGAGCAAAAGACCTTGCCTATGTTAAAGTTCCGCGCAATGCCATTTTTCAAGGCAAAGGCATCCCTCATGAATATGCCATTGTTTTTACTGTTGAAATGCAAAAAGCCGCCATCGACACTTCGCCAAGCTTTGAAAGTCAGTATGAGGTCATCCGGGGGTATAAAAACCTGGCAATTATTGGCAATAAGCTTGCAAGATTTATGCACAAGAAT
>JAGQHN010000253.1 GCA_020431825.1 Trueperaceae bacterium
TTTATACACAGGTGACTTGCGAAGAAAGCAAATAACGCCCGAGGTTACAATCATACCGAGGTCAGTCAGCCTATTTTCTTAGTTAATAGACAGGAATGGGCCGACACCTTCGACTGTATCCACTGGCTTCGCACTTCATTGTCGGGGTGCGAAGTCCAATTTAGCGGTTTTGCAGCAAAGTTATGAGAGAAAATTGATATCATGGGAGGGTTGCATTCTCTTGCCCCCTTGTCATGCAAACCCAGACTCACATTTAGGCAATCCCTTCCACACTTCGCGCTAAGGGCTTGGCTTTTTCTTGTGCTTAGGGGACTGACCTTTTATAACACCAAAATAAAGCCCCTTCCTAGTTCTTCCAGGAAGGGAGTGGATGATATATAAAGCCTAGACTATCTTTTCTTATTAAACTCTTACTTTGGCGCGAGGACATGAAGTAAGCCAATTGTAATCTGCCTTTTCTAGCCTTAAGCTCAAGCGTGGGTCCTAGAACCGGGCTACCCTTCACTTCCTGCTTTGTTCCTTTCGAGCAGGAATCTTTTTTATTTAGGGAGTAATTGCCAATAACTGCTGAGACCTATCTTTTTAAGCAGCCGAACAACGTAAAATTACAGTTCTCAGTAAGAACCTTTTAAACTTGAACACCAATAAGGGTAAATCTTGATGCAAGAAATTGCTATACTCTAGATATTTCCTCCTTAGGGAAAGACCTCCCCCTGAAAACCCGGTGTCTTCACTACACCGGGTTTTTATGCCAAGGGATGAACAGTTTTATAATCCCAAATGAATAGTTAGCGGCCATTTTGATGCAAGTGTCAGACAAAGGAGACACTTCCGGGTAGTCTTCGTATTTTGAAAGGATGGGTGTATAGGACACTTTTCGTAGACAAATGGCTAAGCTGGTTTTCTAGCTTAGCAACTGTACAAATGTATAAAGATAAGGGAAGGATTGTGTATTTTCACCCGGAAACTTCTAAAGATTTTCCGGTTGCCGACTATGATGAAAACAATAGAGAAGTTCGGCTGTTTTGCCTGTTAGAACATGCCCTTCGCTGTGAGATTAAGCATCGCAATTGGGCACTTAGTCTTGATGTGTATCCAAAGTTTAGTGGTGCAACCATTATTGGCAACCTAGGTCATCACCAAAAAGAAATCGCCTTTAAGCGCAATACCGAAGACAAACATACCCTAAAAGCCCTTTGCATGGCCTTTTATGAGGCGGTAGCAACCAGTGAACGGTCAAATCATCTTAATAATTAAGACAAGGCACTGAGTAGGATGCTCCTCAGCGCTTTGTCAATTTACCTTCCGCTTCACCTGAAGATACCATAGACTGGCTTAGCAAAAAACCAAAAATCTAACCTCTTCAGCCTCGAACTTAGCTGGCCTAATGGTTCCTCCTATCGGTAAGCAGATGATAGGCTGTATTTTACATCCTTGTTGCCAAACGTTTGAAAAAGGAGTTTTCTTTCACAACTCTGAATGACCTGCTTATCTTACCCTTCCCCTCTCAGTAGGCTTTCGGTTTGACGCATAACGAAAGCTTCCACGCCTCTTAAAGCCTGCCACCTGTCTTACCTTAGCTCCCTAGCTTGGCAGTTCTGGGTAAGGACATTCAAGCCCTTAGGGATTTAACCGCTGATGCTGGCGTACTGATATGCAAAGCATCCAGTTCAGAGATATAGCCTACTTCCTGAAGGTCTAGACGCTCAAGTAAGGGTTCTAACCGCGTTTTGCTGCGGCTATCCCAGAGACGACGACCCTCCTCTGAATGAAAGGAACCACAGAGATAGAGCCAGAGAGGCAAGGTTTTAAACTTTGACTGGAAACTATCCAGCAGTTCTGCACCTTCTTGATGTACCTGACCGTGTGAGAGTTCTGCCAATAAGATGATGGCGTCAAAACCCTCGACAGAAAAGACCTCATTGGCGGAACTCAGACTGGTGGGATAACCGCTATTCTTCATACGACCATAGAACTGTGAGGCGATCAGGTAAGTAGCAGGTTTGGAACAGGCATAGGTGACCAGAAACCGGGACATAAGGCTTGCCTCCTTAGACCTAGAAAGATTAAATATTAATGGAGCAAGCATAGGCCCTGAGCATTCAAACCTAAAGCGAGAATTTTCCTACATTAAGGTGAGGTATTGGCTGACAAATGTTGGATCAGCTAACGACTAAGTCGAGGGACGGGCTCTTTAGTAGGGTTAGGCTACTAGACCTTATGAACAATCAAGACATCACAAGGGGCGTGGCGCATCACATAATCACTGACACTACCCTGAGTCATGGTACCAAGTATGGAGAGTTGACGGCTTCCTACCACAACCAGATCACAACTTAATTCAGTTGCGGTTTCTACAATCTGTTTGCCCGCATTGCCACTACGTAAATAGGTTGAGGGTCGTAGTCCATGGGCAATGCAGCGTTCTTCTGCTTCCTTAAGCAGCTGGGCTTGCTTTTCCTGCTGTGCTGCGAGTTCCTGGAGGTAGAGTTCATGATCGCCTACATACTCAAGATTGCCACCCACAGCCATGAGCGTGGCTTGATGTCTAGCAACCGATATCAGGCTAAGGTTGACCTCTAGCCGTTTGGCTAAGGCAACAGCTTTTGCTTCTGCCTTTCTGGAATGTTCAGCCCCACCCGACGCCAGGAGGATATGGCGATAAACCACTGCTCATACCTGCAATATACTAGCTGACAAAGGTAAACTTTTATAAGCCCATAAAGATTTTCTGGTAGACGCGAATTTAAGCGCTTGGGCATCAATAAACTGCTGGTCTTTTAAGTCACTTAACGCTTGTTTCAGTAATGATCTATCAGGCGCCTTGACAAAACTGGCTAAAATATCTGCTTCGGTACACTGCGGGTGCTTATCTATAAATTGCAAGACCACATACTCAAATTGGGTCATCCGGACTCCCTTCTTTGGGTAGCTATACAAAAACTAAAGCCGAGCGGTTTACTTTCAGTTTGTTAGTGGCTTAGTATAGCAGGTCTGGCACACCATTGAATTAATAAACTTGGGCTTCCTTAGCTGTTCCCATTGGGGAGTAGTAAGGTCATTACCCTAGCCTTGGGCAAAACAAATGCCCCATCACTGCTGACGGGGAGGGACAGGTACCTAGATTAGGATTAACCGTTAGCTTATAAGGGGGGTTTGTTTATCAACTTGAACATACCAGGAATTCCCTCGAGCAAAGATGGTTTGCTCCACCACTTCATAGTGACCAAAGTCAACCCGTTTGCCAGCAAAGTATTCGGCAA
>JAGQHN010000254.1 GCA_020431825.1 Trueperaceae bacterium
GGCTTTTTGATGTGGAGGGGCTTAGTTTCCCCCAAACCAACTCAGATTTGTACCTTCCTGGTGAGAAACAAGCTGACGACTACAGCACTTATGACGCAGTTGAAATGTTTATAAACGCCGCAAAACGGGTGGCACCCAAATTAACCTTTGGGGAAGCCGAGCTTAGCTATGTTGCACAGATTTGCCAGCAGGTTGAGGGTCTGCCTCTGGCCCTCGAGCTAGCTGCAAGCTGGGCAAAAACAAAGTCGCCAGAACTCATTGCCCAGCACCTCAAGCAAGATTTTAGTCTGCTCGAGACCCAGCATACCGAGCTTCCCGAAAGACACCGAAATCTCAAACAAGTGTTTGAAACCACCTGGTCAGCCCTATCTAAAAAAAAGCGTGACACATTAGCCAGATTCACCCTTTTCCGAGGCGGTGCAAGCCTCGAGGCGGCTGAAACCATTACCGATACCCATTTTAGTATTCTGCTTTCTCTGGTCAACGAGTCCTTGCTCAAGCGGCTACCCCCTGACAGATTTGATATTCATGAACTTTTGAAGCAGTATGCCACTGAGCATTTAAGCCTCACTGCACGAGAAACCAGCTCTGACAGGTATTGTCACTATTATCTTGAGTTTGCAAAAACACAGACACCTTTGCTGCATAGCGAAGACCTGGCAGAAACCAGTACCCGACTCAAACTCGAGCAGGATAATTTTCGGGCAGTCCTTGACTATGCGCTAATAACTGGCAATGCCAGACTTGCACAGGAGCTTTGTGGCACCCTAAGAAATGTCTGGCTCAGCAATGGACAGGCAGCCGAAGGTCTGAAGTATACAGAAGAAGCGCTGGCACTGGACGCTAGCCCAAGCTGGGAAAGAGCTCGAGCATTGCGAACCGCTGCCAGCTTGACGCTGCTGGTGGCTAAGTATGAAGACGGTGAAAAGCTACTTTATGAAAGCCTCGAGCTTTTTAAAAAGCTCCAAGATCAGGAGAATACTGTCGGGGTTTTAAATGATTTATGCCTGCTTTATACCCGTCAGGGTTACCATAGCAGGGCAAAAGAGCTGGGAGAAACGGCCCTCGAGCTTGCCGAAGACTTAGAAGACCCGTTTTACAAAAGCATGGTTCATAACAGTCTAGGCGGCATTTTTCTCTATCTGGGCGATTATGACAGCTCAAAAAAGCACTATGAAAAGGCGCTAGCTATCAACCGCAAAAAGGGCTTTAAGTGGAGCTTGGCCTCAAATCTGGGCAATCTCTCCATGATTTTAGCGATGCAAGGACACTACGAAGAAGCAATTGGCCTGATACGCGAAGAAATCAGTATCAAGCGAGAGCTTAACTCTCTGGCAGAATTAGCGGTCCCGCTTATGTCTCTGGGCGAAACTCTCTGCCTGGTCAATGATTATGAAGGCGCTTTTAAATATTTGGGGGAAGCCTTGCACATTGCCAGACAAACCGAAAATCGGCGGGTTATCACCTATTCTTTAAGCGTCATCGCAAAAATCAAAATGGACCTGGCTGAACACACTGAGGCAATTGCGTATGCTCAGGAAGCCCTCGAGCTTGCCCGTGCCAACGATTTTGCCAGAGAGGCCATTACGGCGCATAAAGTGCTCATGGTCAGTCTGAACACCCTGAAGCAAAATCTGACAAGAAGTCTCGAGCATGCAGAGAGCGCTGTCCAGTTGTGTCAGGCAAGCAGCAGCAAATACCAGCTTGCCGAACTTTTACTCTATCTGGCGCAGGGACTCGAGTCTTTTCCTGAAACGGCGGTCACACTTATGGCACTGAGCAAAAACCTTCAAAACGAACTGGGGATAGAAGAAATGGAGATGGTTAAAAACGACCTTGCTCGCTGCAAAGAACAGCTGAGCCAAGAGGACTTTAGCCGTGCCTGGCAGCAGGGACTCGAGTTTTCTCTTGAGGAAGGCTCGAGTTACACCCTCAGCACGATAAAAACTATTCAGGCATCCCTGGATTTAGCGCTGGGTTAAGATTTTTTTAAGCTAAAGCTGCAAGTCAAATCCTTAGGTGGTGTCACCATAATTCCTGATACAGTTAAAGAGACCTGCAGCAGCTTTTTGCCGCCATCTTATATGCGCCCTGTCTAGACTTCAACAAACGACAGAAGTATAGACCCAAACTGCTATTTTGCGCCTTCCAAATAGCTCATAAGATCGGTGGCACTTCTAAACATATGACGCTCGCCGGTTTGCAGGTGTCTCACCTCGGCTCTCAAGCCCTCAGGCCTATGCCAGAGACGCACAATTAGCGTGAGGGGTTTTCCTTTCATATCTGCCTCAGCTACCCGCATAAGATACTTCCTGACTGCAGAGTAGAAAGCTTAGGGCCAGAGAACTGAGTACCAGTTCAATCCCGTCAAGGGAGTCAAGGTCAAGATCTAATAAGTCAGCTTCAGGTTCAGACTCGAGTAATCGCCTTAACGCTAGCTGCCACTCCTCCACACTTGAATCAGCCAGAGCCATTTGCTGATCAAACTGTTTGCTTTGCTGCGTCAGAACCTGAGACAGGGCCAAAAGCATCTCAGGACAAACCATGCGGCCCAAATCTTTATTTTCGTTCAAGCTTTCTTCAAATATCACTACCAGTTCCGGATTAATCGCGTAGCTTTTTAACTGCTCGAGCACCTCCTGACAATGGGCAGGCTCGAGCCTTGCAGGAATGACAAAGGGTGACATCACAAGCATTGATGAAGCCAATTTTTCGGTTCTTTTTAGCGAATTGTTTAAACACTTCATCCTCTGACATAAACCTTTATAGTTGCTTGATGTTAATAAAAAAGCTGCTGCCTCATGCTTGAACTGCTGACTTTGTACTGCCGTGAGCAGCATTTCATTACTCGCCTGGCTAATCGCGTGTTGACGTGTCATCGTTTCCTCCTTTGCAAGGCTCGCCTTAAAAGCAAAAACCCAAGGAAAATCGCATCCTTTGGTAAGCTCACTAAAACTCCTAAAAGATAATGATCCGAGCGTTGCTCCTGCGTTCCTTGGTAAAGGCAACAGATACTGGAACAAGGGCAAAGAAACTGAACTAAGTACCTCCAAGCTGAAAATCAAGGATTTTCGGCTAGCGTGAAGCGGTTATGGACCGGGGAATAGCGTTTTCA
>JAGQHN010000255.1 GCA_020431825.1 Trueperaceae bacterium
CAAACCACATAGTTTCAATCTCCTTCGGAGTTTATTGGCATTTCAGCGGCCTGAACTGAAGGAATGCGCAAAACAGTGCTATGTTTCAATCTCCTTCGGAGTTTATTGGCATTTCAGCTGCACCTCAAGATAATACGATTAGCACTAAGAATTTTCCAAATTTGGCGATGACTTGTAGAATCTATCATCGTTTTGCCTGCCACTTTATGTATCAATCGGCATTCCTCCTTTATTCATCGGCTCGAGCACCTTTTACCAACATTTTTCAAAAAGTCTCTCCAGAACAGCAAAAATCTCATAGGTGGTTTTTTAGCTTCGGTCCTCGCCCAGGCTAACTCTAACCTGACCCATACCATAAGGTGTTTTAGCGCCCAGACCACTATAAAAAGCCAGTTTACCTAATTGTGCCAGTGCCTTTTTTACCGTTATGGCTGAGTCTTGATAGCGAATGTTTGCTTTACCAACAAAACCCGTAAGCCTGGTCTTACCTGCAAGTGCCAGTTCGGTTCTTATGTCATGACGTGTAACAATAAACAGGTTCTCAAAGGCATGCTCGAGCCCTGTTGTCTCTTCTTTTGAATAAGGAATAGGGCTATAAAGCTGAAAGGTTTTAAAAAGACTTTGCAACATAAGCTTTGGGTCTGGTAAAGGGGTGTAGTGCTGTTTTGCCCCACCAAGTTTCGAGGTTGAAAACACCGTGGGGCTAAAAAAGTGAAACTGCAAAGAGGTTGTGGGTTTAGCACATAAGATGTCTTGCCAGCTTTCATAGTTGGCATCTCTATGACCTTCGGGGGTCGCCAAGACCCTGGCAACTCGGTACTGGTCTTGACCAAGCTCGAGCCCCGCCAGTGATTCTGTTAGCACGACGCGAATAAGCGGTTGAAAGAGGCTGTCATCCAAAAGGCTAACTCTAAGCATGACTGAGCTATCTTTTTGTTCTTTGGCCCAGAGGCTAAAGGGGTTACGCTTCTGAGCATGAACCTCTGCGCTTAAGGCTGGGTCGAGGGTCTGCAGCAGGTGGTAGAAAAGACCGTGGGTGTACTGGCTTAAGTAGGGGTGTTTGGGGAGTTTTTGGGTGGGAGTTAGGTGGAGGAGGAAGGCGTGGGGCATTAGAATATATACCTCAGACCTTTTGGAAAGACTTTGCTTTCTTTGTCTCCTAAGTTAAGGGAATAGAACTCACCTTCAAATCTGGCATTGTCAACGAGCGAAACTGGAGGCATATTGATAAGGTCATAAAGCTGTGCTTGAATCGGAAGATCAAGTCCATTTAAGGGATGATGGGTAGTAAAGGGTTTGTTACCTTCAGTAATGTCAACTGCTTTGGTTTTAACTTCTGACTTGCTCATCCATTTGCCAAGCCTTATCCATTTTGGTAACTCTAGTTGTGTAGAAGAAAAAACAAAAGCTTCGTACTGAGACTCAGGATTGATTTCCCTAATACGTCCAAAGGTGGGAATGTTGACACTCGATTGCTCCATCTTTACTTGATAGCGAGTATCAGCAAATTTGAACGTATGGGTAGATGTAGTAATGTTTACAGGCTTAGCAGGGGTAACATAAATCCCTGCCTCATTTAAGCCTTCTAATTCCTCCTGATATTTTGGTACCTGTACCTGATCGTGATAGGAACTATGCGCTAAACCCAGAGCGTAGGTCAGTGCATAGTTGTGAATGTAGCGTTCACTTATATACATGCGCCCAAGTTCCCTTGAAGCGTAATACATAAGATCATGCAGATAAATCTCCAAATGATATGCAAGCATGTTTGGCTTTACTTTTTACTTGTGCCAGCTCGAGCCGCATAATCTTTGGTTTCACTATATAGATTGGTGAGAAATGATTTTAAACTCTCCTCGTTAGTAAACTTGGAATCTAAACCTTTTAATAGGGACTCGAGCTCATCACCCATAACAAATTCATAAATTACCCCATCATGCTTTACGAGTTCATAAGCAACCTGAACCATTGCAACATCTTCGGTCATGGTTTCATGTTTTTTCAATAAGTCATGCATAGCCTGTACTAATTTCAGGTTACTAAATATCTCCCCATCCGCAAAAACCAGCCCCAGAATTGAATTAGAAACCTGACCAGTTCTCGTGGTTTGAGCACCATAGCGCTTTGTTCGGCGGATATTATTGAGTACATAAGCCAGTGTATTTTGAGTTGGGTCACGTACAGTGACGACACTTGGGAAATAGACTTCTGGCACAACATGGTCTTGTTCGCTAAAGCGATTCGTTGTGTTGCCCCCTCTTGTCATAGTGCCATCTTCGTAAGGTGCGTTTAAAGTCATGGTTTCATGTGAATGGTCATAACTTGTAAGTGAAAAAGCGGTGTCTACATATACCTTTGATTTTTCTGAGCCTGAATCACCAATGGCATAACCGTAAATGACCGAGTCTGGCGAATCAGGGGTAAAGTTGACATTGTATTCATCATCAGAAGGTAGTAAATCATAACGGCGAAGTACCTCACGCCCTGTTAACCGTTCGGGGGTTGACTGTTTACGTTTAAAAAGGGTCAGTCTTGAGATCTGAGTTTTGTCTTCGAGTCCAGCATTTACCCGAGCGGTATTTAATTCCCCATCGGTTTTAAATACGGCATAACTTTCAGTTTTGCGCAATACCAAAATATGAGCGTATTTTGCACCTGGGCGAAGTGGAATTTCTTTGTGAAAGTGTTTTTCGTAAGCTTCAAACATTTTATTCTCCTTCTTTACTCTTGAGTGGTTTCTTCTGTATTTCTTTTGCCATAATTCAGCACGTAGTAGGCTTCGCAACCATTTTTGAATTTATTAAGCTGTTTTCTTAAAAGAGCTCTATCACCATTTGCGAACTCACCTAAAACCTTGTCTAGCATATGGTTTGCAAAATCACTGACCGCAGGTAGAAGTGCGTCATCACTCCACATTCCTTTGGGAATCATGCCTGTAATTGAAGC
>JAGQHN010000256.1 GCA_020431825.1 Trueperaceae bacterium
CGTTAACGGGCGATGACCGCTTGGTCAAGGCTTTTCAACAGGCGATGCACGAGACCATGACAGAACTCGAGGAACAAGTTGAAACGCGTGTCCGGATTAAACAAAAAGATGAGAACCGTTTAACGAGGAATTTCTTGTATGGTGAGTTCACCCACTTTACCAGTCGTCCGATTAAGGGTGTGCCTGATCCCCATTTGCACGCTCATTGCTTTGTCTTTAATGCCACCTTTGATAAAAAAGAAAAACGTATCAAGGCTCTAGATATTGCAGACCTTAAAAAGCAGGCACGCTATTACGAGGCGGCTTTTCATGCTCGGCTTGCCTTGCATATCAGGGAGCTTGGCTATGCCATCAAGCGAACACGGTTTAACTGGGAGATTGACGGTATTGATAGCTCTACTCTAAAGACATTTTCTAAACGGACAAGTCAGATTGAAACCCTAAGCCAGACGTTGGGTGTGAAAAACCCCAAGGTAAAAGCGTCTCTTGGTGCGACCTCCAGACAAGCCAAACGTGAGGATATTGACCACACAACTTTGCAAACACATTGGCTGGAGCAATTAACCGATGATGAACGCGGTATCTTTGACCAACTACATACCCAAGCGCTTGCTCACCGTAGTAAGGCTACCCCTGCCCTACTACCTGAAGTCGCAACGACAAAAGCCCAAGTGCTTGATCACGTGCTTTCTCACGGATTTGAACGCCGTAGCGTCCTAATCGAATCTGAATTAAAAGAATTGGTCTTAAGACAAGGGGTCGGCTTATTTCATCCTAATGAAGTCAAAACTGCTATCGAGCACCATCCAGAAGTGATCAAAAGAAACCGGGGCGGCGTTTCGATGTACACCACCCATGAGGTTGCTAAGGAGGAACGTGCCATGATTCAGAGCATGCTCTCAGGCGTAGACCGCTTTGCCCCTCTAGCGCCACAGGCGCGCTTTCAAGCAGGCTTTTTAAGTCAAGAGCAGCAGGAGGCCGTAAAACACATTTGGAACGCTCCTGACCGCGTTATAGGCCTCAGAGGAGCTGCTGGTGTGGGCAAGACCACCCTGATGCAAGAAGCCGTAGCTGGCATTGAGGCAGCTGGGACGCAAGTGTTTACCTTTGCACCCTCAGCACAAGCGTCTAGAGGCGTTTTGAGAAGTGAAGGTTTCGAACAAGCAGAAACGTTGCAAAGTCTTATCGCTAGCGAAAATATGCAAAAGCAAGTCAAAGGTGCGGTGATCTGGATTGATGAGTCCGGCCTCGTGAGCACCAAGCAAATGCGGCAGGTACTCGACATCGCTAAAGCGCAAGGAGCCAGAGTGGTTTTGGCTGGAGATGCCAAGCAACACGCAAGTGTAGAGCGCGGTGACGCCTTTCGCCTGCTACAAGCTTCCGGACTTAAGGTAGCTGAAGTAAAAACCATTCGGCGACAGCAGGGCTTTTACAAAGAAGCGGTGCAACGTTTAAGCGAAGGGGACGCGAAGAATGCCTTTGAGCTCCTCGATAGGATTGGCTCATTTCGTGAAGTTAGCGACGCGGACACCAGAGAAAAGCTCTTGGTTGAATACTACCTAGGCTACGACGCTGGGGGTGAGTCAGCTTTGATCGTCTCGCCGACACACAAAGAGGGAGAAGCAATTACTACAAGACTTAGAACTCAGTTGAAGGCTCGAGGTCAGTTAGCAGAAGATGCCTTATTGTTTCGCCTAAAAAACCTGAATTTCACCGAAGCTCAAAAACAAGATGTCTTGATTTATCAGGCGGGTCAAATTCTCGAATTTAGCCACAAACTAGCTGGCTTTAAGCGAGGGGATCGCGTACGGGTCATTGGGACAACGCCAGAGGGACAATTACAAGTAGAGACTCTAACTAAAGAACAACACATGTTGGCCCTAAATCAACCAAAATTTGAAGTTTTTGAGCAGCAGCCCTTACCCCTTGCTCCTGGTGACCGTATTCGAATCACCAAGAATGGTTATGCAAGTAGTGAACGCAGTCAAACGCACCGCGTGAATAATGGAGCCTTGCATAGTGTGAAAGCGATTAGCGATCATCACATTGTGCTTGAAAATGGCTGGCGACTGCCTAAAAGTTATGGGCACCTTAATCATGGTTACGTCACAACCTCTCACAGTTCTCAAGGGAAAACCGTAGACCAGGTCTTGATAGCGCAGAGTGCTCAGTCCTTTCCTGCCTCAAGTAGGGAGCAATTTTACGTTTCAGTATCTAGAGGAAGACGTGGAACCACGATTTTTACCGATGATAAAGCCAAACTTTTAGAAGCCGTGAATCTGCCAGGAGAACGTCTTAGCGCCGTGGAATTGCTCCAAAGAAAAACAAAGCAGCCTGAAACGAAAAAGAAAGTTTGGAATCAACTTTTGCAAGCAGTAAGACCTTTAAGTCATGACGAGCTGGAACGAGAACCTGAACATGACCTTTAAACCCAGTCTTAAAAACCCATTTTTAGTTTTTTCATACCCTTATAGCAAGGCTTTGTACTGACCATCCCCACGCAACCAAAGATAGGAAAAAATAGTTTCTGCGCACATTGCGTTCTGACAACCAAATAAAAAATGACCCTCACTCTTTTTTGCACCCGCCGCACCTTTAGCATCTGATAATACCGCTTGCATTTCTTGTATGCGTGCCTGGCTGGTAGTTACAAACAAAATCAGGATTGCATTTACCCCATAGTGATTTTTAAACTGCTCTGTTTCTAACGCTCGCCAATAAGCGACCAGCTTCTTATAAATGCTGCTGCGGATAAAACTTTGTTTCTTTAACGGTCTTGGAGCATTAACTGGCATGGTCGCTCTATCGGTTTCCAAAAGACAAAGTGTTGCACTACCCTGATGCTTGGAAAAGGCAAAAATCCCGTCAGGCCTTAGGGGGAGGTATACTTTTTCCCTCCCGACAAAATGGGAAATTTGATTCCTAAATGGA
>JAGQHN010000257.1 GCA_020431825.1 Trueperaceae bacterium
TGGTCTTCTTGACGATTACATCAAACACCAACTTAAACATCCCAGCATTCCTATGGTCTTACGTGCGTAAGTCCTAAGATGTTAAAGCTAAAGCGCGAATTCTTACTCGGCTTAACCGTATCGAAACTGACAATCATTTTGGTGATATAGAACCTGTTAGTGATGGTGTTTTCGAGCTTAGATTTCACTTTGGGCCCGGCTACCGCATTTATTACGGTAAAGATGGAGATAAAGTAATTATCTTGCTTTGCGGTGGCATAAAAAAAAGTCAGAAGCGGGATATTGCAAAGGCAAAAGAATATTGGGAGGATTATCTCAGTAATCAGTGATAAGGAAGGTCTCAAGGAGTAAAAATGGCACGTGAGTATCGCAGTTATCAAGATGCAGTTATAGAACATCTCAAAGATGATTTTGAGTTGCAAAAGGCATACTTGCAACAAGCCATAGAGGAATATAACGAAGATGGCAATGAACAAGCTCTGCTTATGGCTTTACGTCACGTCATTGATGCCCAAGGTGGTATACCTGCTCTAACTGAGAAAACCTCATACCCAAAGCAAACGCTTTATCAAGCCTTTTCAGAAAAAGGTAATCCTAGATTTTCTACCCTTATGTCGGTTTTCAGGGCTTTGGGTATGAAACTGTCTGTGTCCTAGGCTCGAGACTATGTAAAGACTACCTGAGACCCTTGCTGGTCTTCATTTTTTAGCTTGTCCCATGCACATGCTTAGGTATCTTAGTCCCTTCCTTAGTTTGGCGATAACAAGAATTATCTAACTTCGCTACCATCAGCAATCGGTCGGTCAAGGGCAGAAATTGCTAAATTTCCATCTTTATCTTCGGCAGCCAGAATCATGCCTTGAGACTCAATACCTCTCAGTTTGACAGGCTTTAGATTAGCTACAATGATGACGCTTTTCCCAGTAATTTCTTCGGGCTTGTACCATTCTTTGATGCCTGAAACAATGGTGCGCTCTTCGGGACCAAGTTTAACGGTGAGTACCAGGAGTTTATCGGCTTTAGGATGGGCTTCGCATTTAAGGACTTTGGCAACGCGGAACTCGAGCTTGGCAAAGTCATCAATCGTAACTTCAGGTTTGTGTTCCAAGGGTTCTTCCTTTACTTCAAGAGAGGCGTGAAGGGCCTCCATATCTATACGAGGGAAAAGCGGCGCCCCAGCTTTGGTTTGGGTTCCGGCGGCAATTTGTCCCCACTGGCTGGCGTCAGCTAGCCTGGGCTCGAGGTCGCCCAGACCCAGTTGCTCGCGCAGTTCCTGAGCTTTCCCTGGGATGATAGGGTCAAGCAAGATGCTGGCACAGCGCAGAGACTCGAGGCAGGTATAAAGGATGGTGTTACGACGCTCAAGGTTGGTTTCTTTAAACGGCTCAGTATCACTTATATATTTATTGGCTTTGCGTACGGCTTCAAGTACCGCTTCAACGGCACGGTCAAACTGAATATTGTCAAAAAACGTTACCAGTTTACCGGGCAAATTTATAAAGCTATCCCTTAAGTCATCATCAATGCTTTGGGTCGGACCTGTCTCAGGTACAACACCCTCGTTGTATCTGCCAAGCATGCCAAGTGTGCGGTTAAGCAGATTCCCCAGATCATTTGCCAGGTCAGCGTTAATCCGCTCGGCGAGTGCAACTTCACTAAAGGTCGCGTCCAGACCAAAACTCATGTCTCTTAGCAGAAAGTAGCGAAAGGCGTCATTGCCGTACTTATCTTTAAGATCGAGTGGGCGTATGACATTGCCTTTTGATTTGCTCATTTTGCCCTGATCGGTTAACCAGTAGCCGTGGACATTGAGATGCTGATAAACCGGGATTCCGGCCGCTTTGAGCATAGTGGGCCAGAAGACGCCGTGGGGTTTCAAAATATCCTTAGCGATAAAGTGGTTGACATGAGGCCAGTAGCGCTCAGTTAAATCTTGACTCTCGAGTGCTGAGTAGTAGTTAATCAGGGCGTCAAACCAGACATAGGTGACGTGGTTTTTATCCCAGGGTAGCGGTATGCCCCAGGGCACACGGTCACGAGGTCGGCTTATAGAGAGGTCACCAATGGATTCCCTCAATATGCCCAGAACCTCATTTTTATAGCGTTCTGGCCTAATAAAGTCCGGATTATCTTCTATGTACTCAATGAGCCACGGGCGGTATTTTTCCATGCGGAAGAAATAGTTTTCTTCGCTGCGGTACTCGAGCTTAATGTCATGCTGCGGGCACTTGCCATCCTCGAGCTCCTTATCGGTGTAGTAGCGTTCACAACCTACGCAGTAAAGACCGCCGTATTCACCAAAGATGATGTCGCCATTGTCATACACTTTCTGCAAAATGTCCGAGACGACTTTTTTGTGCCTTGCTTCGGTGGTGCGAATAAACTCATCATATTTAATGCCTAAATCATCCCAGGTAGCCCGAAATTTCCCGGCTATCTTATCGGTGTAGGCCTGAGGGCTTAGTCCGGCGGCATCGGCTGCCTTTTGGATTTTCTCGCCGTGTTCATCCGTTCCTGTTAAGAAATAAGTATCATCTCCTTTTAAGCGGTGAAAGCGCGTTGCCACATCAACCAGGGTTGTGGTGTAGGCGTGGCCAATATGCGGCTCAGCATTGACATAGAAAATCGGGGTGGTCGCATAATATGTTCCAGGTTTATCTGCCATTACGTCCTCCAAAGGGCAAAAAAAAGAGGCGCTTTGTTGCAAAGCGCCCTGATCGTCTAAGTAAAAAACCTATCCGAAACAAGGGCTATGTTGCATCATTCGCCAGTTCATGAGGAAAAGTATACCAGATGACGTTAAAAAAGGAAAACGCTACTGGGCACTGGGTGCGTCCTGCTTATGAGGCGAAAGCCAGTAAGCGTATGGAGTGGAAATCAAGGAAAGGTTTAGCAGAACATTGC
>JAGQHN010000258.1 GCA_020431825.1 Trueperaceae bacterium
AGATGGTATCTGCTTGAGGACTGTGGTGAGCCTCAAAGCCTGCAGGCCTGGGCAAACTCGAGACAAGACCGCAACTACCTACATGAAAATCTGGATGTCCGTCTTTCTTACGCAACTAAAACACAGGCAGTTATTAGCCGCTCCATTGCAGCTTTTGAACACAGCATTAGTCTCTACATGGTGGGCGAAAAAGGCTCTTTAAAGGCTGTATGGCAAGGCCGCATGGATTTAGATAGAAACCCGAGTGCCCGGCTGTTTTTACACACTTCAGGCGACAGGGATTTAGCTGCACTCGAGCTTCCTGTTGAACAAAAAACGGGTCATGCCTATGATTTACCAAGACAAACACAGAGATTTATTACAGCGATAAAACAGGGCTCGAGCCCTGCTGCTAGCGCTGAGGACGGTCTGGCCTCTGTCAAATTAAGCCTGGCTGTTGATACATCTTTAGCCCAAGGACACGCCGTTTTACTCTAAACTAACTGAATGACACATTTTCAGAAATGGCGACTCTTTTCCCCTCTGGGTCTGACACTCATTGGCCTGGGTTTAAGTTTGCTGGGGCATAGCATTGGCTTGAAGCTACAAGGTAACAGCACCCTGATCTGGTTTAGCTGGGGAACTTTAAGCTTGATCGTTTGCAATGCTGGCATTGCAATCTTTGCTGAAGGGGTGAAGGCTCGAGTCCTCTTTGAGGTACAAAACCGCTAAGCACCGTACATCAACAGGGTTGCCGTCAAAGTAAACAGTTCATCCCTCTGGACATTTTGTGAAACAATGCTAAAAAACCAAAGTCATTTGGGTCAAAGTGAAGGAGTAAAAATCTGTGGCTGATGACACCTTAAGCTGGATGAATGAACTTACCGCCGAAATGGAAGAACGGCGAAAAAGAATTGAGCGCGGTGGTGGTGAATCCCGCATAAAAAAACAACATGATGCTGGTAAGAAAACAGCCAGAGAGCGCATTCTTGATTTACTAGATGAGGGTTCGTTTGTAGAATTAGGTGTTTTTACCGAGCATTTGGGCGGCGAAATGATGGCAGGTATTAGTGCTCCCGGTGAGGGCGTCGTGACTGGTTACGGCACCATTCATGGTCGCACCGTCTTTGTTTTTAGCCAGGATTTTACGGTGCTGGGCGGTTCGCTAGGTAAAATGCACGGGCAAAAAATTGCTCAGGTTATGGACTTAGCGGTAAAGACTGGGGCACCGATCATTGGCCTGAATGACTCGGCAGGTGCCCGAATTCAAGAGGGTGTTGACTCTCTTTCTGGTTACGGCGAGGTCTTTTACCGCAATGCCATTTATTCTGGGGTCGTACCACAAATCAGTGCCATCTTAGGACCTTGCGCAGGTGGTGCCGTATATAGCCCGGCCATGACTGATTTCATCCTGATGTCTAAGGGCAGCTCTTATATGTTTATTACTGGGCCAGAAGTTATTAAAAGTGTCACCAAGGAAGATGTGAGTTTTGAGGAGCTAGGGGGGGCTGATGTTCATACCAAAAAGTCTGGCGTTGCTCACCTCGAGGCTGAGGGTGATGAGGACGTTTTGGCAAAAATTAGAGAACTGCTGGCCTTCTTACCTCAATCTGCCAAGGAAAAGCCGCCGCTACGCAAAACCAAAGATAAAGACAACCGCGAAACCCCTGAGCTTTTGACCATTGTTCACCCTGACCAGAGACGCCCCTATCCCATGCATGATGTGATTAAGGCAGTCGTAGATGAGGGGCATTTTTTAGAAGTTCAGCCTGATTTCGCCAAAAATATCATCATTGGTTATGCTCACCTGGGAGGACAGGCTGTCGGCATCGTGGCAAATAATCCTAGAAATATGGCAGGTACCCTGAACATTGATGCCAGCGATAAGGCAAGTCGCTTTATTCGTACCTGCGACTGTTTTAACGTGCCGATTGTAACGCTGGTCGATGTCACTGGCTTTATGCCCGGTGTGGCTCAAGAGCACGCCGGAATCATAAGACATGGTGCCAAAATGCTTTACGCCTATGCTGAAGCCAGTGTGCCAAAAATAACCCTCATTGTACGTAAAAGCTATGGTGGGGCTTACCTGGCAATGAACTCGAGAGATATGGGCGCCGATGTTGTACTTGCCTGGCCAACCGGAGCGGTAGCGGTCATGGGTGCAGAAGGTGCGGCAAATATCATCTACCGTAAACAAATCAATAGTTCAAAAACTCCAGAAGAAACGCGCAAAGCCAAAATAGATGAATACAAGAAAAAGTTTGATAACCCTTACTGGGCAGCGGGTCGTGGTTATATCGATGATGTAATTGACCCTAAAGATACTCGCAAGCATCTTATCAGGCACTTAAGAATGCTCGAGCATAAACATGAAGAACGTCCTTTCAAAAAGCACGGTAATATCCCACTTTAAATATGGACTGGACTGAGGACTTCGTCTGGCTGGAAAACCCGGGCTCTCCTGAATGCTGGACTAAGCCTGGCCTCCTTATGTTTTTTAACCTCGAGTGCCCAGGGTGCGTCTCAAGAGGGGTTCCGTTTATGAAACGTATCTATAAAGACTATGGTGACCAACTACATCTGGTACTGATTCATACTTCTTTTGGGCATAAACACTACAGCAAAGATGAAGTTGTCCCAACCCTGATTCATTTTGCCGAAAGTTTTGCTCGCTTACCCTTTCCTGTAGCACTGGACAATGATTCCAGCTTAGCTAAGGCTTACCAGATTGAAGGAACACCCCACTGGTTTGTTTTTAATGAGGGCAAACTGATACGCAGTTTGTTTGGTTCTCAGGACAATGCGCAACAGCGGCTCGAGTACCTTATGGCAGAGCTACTGGAGTGATATAGGACTTACGCACACCAAGCAAATGGCAAGGTGTGATGAAGTAAGGAATGAACTATAGCCAACATCGACTGGA
>JAGQHN010000259.1 GCA_020431825.1 Trueperaceae bacterium
GCTAGGAAAAGAACCCGCCAGTACAGCGAGAAGGTAAATCGGCGTAATGATAATCCAGGTGCGCCAGCGCTTAAATAATATATTCTGAACGAGCAGCCTTATTTTGCCTCGCACGACCGCCAATATGACTAAAAAAGTGACGCCAAATAAAATGCCAAGCCTAACTACGACCGGGGTAAATAGTGGACTTGTTAGGGGATTTTCAAACATCATGCTTTTAAGGTCCGTCCCCAAGTCTTAGTAGAGAAGGGCTTTGGTTTGATTTTTGCTTGCTTTTGAGTGCAATATTTAAATCTCGCTCTCATAAAGCTAGCTCTTTTGATCACCGCTGTCCAAGAGGCGAATACCCGTTATCAACCTGCTAATGACCGTTAAAATGCCACCAGCAATGATTATGATTAGACCAACAGCAAAAAGGCCCAGGCTGCCACCTTGCCCCCATCTAAATGTCCAGGAGCCTGACGCAAAGCCCATGTATAAGGCGCAAGCAATCACGACCCACATTCGCTGAGGTTTAGCCATAATTCCAGAGTAATCGCTCGGTGCACCTGCAACCACCAGTGCTGCCCTAATATAGGCAGTTAAAACTGCTATGCATGCAGCGGTCATGCCGAGGAAAGCATTTCCTCCAAGAGCAAAGCCTGCTCCAACCATGACCGCAATGTCGGAGATGCGGCAGGGAACTTCATTAAATACCTCACCAACCCTAGAACTCGACCCTGATTCCAAAGCGACCATGCCATCAAACATATTGGCTAAGAGCCGAATGAAAATCAAGAGGGCAGCAATTAACCACATAGGCCGAGTTGCGAAGCCTGAGCTTGTTGCAGAAAGCAAAACACCGGCAATAATGGCACTAAGCATGCCAATCATAGAAATCAGATTTGGTTTAATGCCCTGTTTGACAAGCAATTGCGTAAAGCGCCTGGCCCAAACTGTGTTGCGGGCAGGTACTGGTCGCCGCCTAAGGGTCTTTGACTCTATACTCATAGTTTCTGAACTCCTTTATTATCGAAGCTGCCAAGCTGGTCTATCGCCGTACGAACCGCCATAGTCACTGCCTCATAGGACATTTGAGAGTTAAAAAAGAGGGGTTTTCCTATATGGATTATGCAGTGACCCCGGCGAGGAATGGTTCGGCCCTTTGGCAAAATAGCTGTCAGGCCTTCTAACCTAATGGGGACAACAGGAACTCTCATTTGGGTTGCCAATAAGCCTGTACCTGATTTGAACTCTCCTAGCTTTCCCGTGACCGAGCGTGTACCCTCAGGATAAACCAGCACCGACCAACCCTTATCAAAGAGCCAGGCACAATATTCAAGACTTGGCCTAAGGGCACCCTCACGGGCAAATGGAAATCCGTTAAGCACGACTGATACAAACCAGGCAAGATTGCGCCTGGAAAAGAAGTAGTCTTTAGCTGCCGCGACAGCCGTGTGATGCCGAAAGCGAGGCGGCAGGGAATTAAGAATTGCGAGACTATCAAAATGGCTTGTGTGATTAGCGACAATGAGAACGGGGAGGGTTATGTCTTTTAGGTGCTCGAGTCCTATAACGGTTGGCCGAGAATAGTAGCGGAAAATCGGGAAAACCACAAGACTCTGAAGACACCGGCGCACAAAGCAGATAGGCAATCTTAAGGGCCAGTGCCGCAGTTGCATCTCTTCTTTGCTTTTGGTACCAGCCAATACGAACGATTCTAGTTCAGTAATAGTTGTCGAGGGTCCAATGAATGCCTCATCAACAAATACACCGAACTCAGACTCAATTGTGGAAAGTAAGTCTAAACGGCTAAGTGAATCAAGACCAAGGTCATCGCCAATTTTTGCATGCTCGTGGATGTCGGCTGCCGGTCGCTGGGTAAGGGTTGCAATAATGCCCAAGACTGAAGGTTCTTTATTCACCACAGGTGACTTAATAGTCTCAGAAACATTACTTCCATTAGCCTCAATAAGCTTTATAATCTCATGCTTTTTAACTTTCAAGGTATGGGTGCGGGGTAGATCTTCATCTGGCCAGAGGGTTGCTCCCTGGATATGCTGGTGCTCCGAGAGTTGCGCATTGGCCCATCTTGTAATCTCATTCATGTCACTGCCGTCTCGCAAAACGAGAGCAGCGTGGGCCTGTGTTCCTTGTTTAAGACCAACCACCGCCGCTGCAATTACCCCAGGATGACGGTTTAGGACCTGCTCAATGTCTTCAGGGTAGACATTGATACCTGAAGGCAGTACGATCAAATCCTTTTTACGCCCGGACAAATGCAAAAAACCGTTTTTATCAATGAAACCAATATCACCAGTTTTGTACCAACCCTCTTCAAAACTAGCAGCCGTCTGTTCAGGGTCCTCCCAATAACCAGGCGTGACAATGTCTCCTTTGACTAAAACTTCACCATCACCCGCAAGTTTAACTGCTACCCCAGGCAGTGGCAGGCCAGCAGAGCCATAAGCAGGTTTTGAGAGGGGATGGGTGGTGATAACCGGAGAGGTTTCGGTCGTACCATAACCCTGAATAACCTTTATACCCATTGCTGTCCACTTGCGTGCCTGGGAGGGATCAAGTGCAGCACCCCCAACCACGATAAGTTTTAGCGAACCACCGAGCCGATGATGAATCTCTTTAAATAGCAGCCGTCGCAACCAGATAGGTAGCTGCAAGGCCAGGTTTTGCAGACTAGACCATGTCTTTTGCATACCCTTTTTTTCTACTTCAGCTTCAATGCCGTTCATAAAAAGGGTAAGTATTTGCGGGGCTAACAACATTGAAACAACTCGCCTCTCTCTCAAGGTTTTGAGGATTATGGCGGGTTGCATGCTTGTAAGGTAGGTTATGTCCGCACCACAGGATAGGGGCATAAATAGTCCAGCCGTTTGTTCAAACATGTGACTAAGCGG
>JAGQHN010000025.1 GCA_020431825.1 Trueperaceae bacterium
TTCTACCATGAAACTGCTTTGCGGGTTTCATTAAGACGCTGGTATTCAGCAACAGCATGCTATCCAACATTTGCCCGTCTCAGAAAACCTATACTAAAAATGTCAGCTTTTGTCCTTTGACTTAGCTGACAAGAAAGAGCACAGGTATGAAAGACTTAGTCATTTTTGGTGCTGGAGGTTGGGCAAGGGAGGTTTACGGCATTGTATCAGCAATTAATGCCGATAAATCAAGCTACCGCTTTCTTGGTTTTCTAGATAGCAAGCTCGAGCTTAAAAATACCACCATGCTAGGTCAACCTGTCCTTGGAGATGAAACCTGGCTCGAGGGTCGCAAAGACATTTCTGTTATCGTTGGCATTGGCAATACCCTGGCCAGAAAACGGATTGCCGAATTGCTGGAAACAAACTATCAAGTAACCTTCCCGACTCTCATTCACCCCCAGGCTTACATCGGCCCAGAGGTAAGCATAGGTGAAGGCAGTGTTTTACACGTCAAGAGTGTTGCTACCGTTAACCTTAAGCTAGGCAGACATGCCATCCTAAACGTGAGTTCCGTCATAAGCCACGAAAACAATATTGCCGATTATGTTTCCATTCATCCCAACTCGAGCATTTCTGGCGCCGTTACCATTGAAGAAGGGGTTGAGCTCGGCACCTGCTGCAGTGTCATTCATGACATTACTATTGGTCGCTGGAGCGTTGTTGGAGCAGGCTCTACCGTCATTCGCAATATTGAACCCTTTACCGTGAATGTTGGTGTGCCTACCAGAGCGGTAAAAGTGCTCAGCGGTCACGACCTGTATCCTCGAGCCGAAGTTTTGCCTAGACAGGTTAACGAACCCAGTTAGCTCAAAAATACTGAATTGTCATTGCGTCTTTAACCCTGTTCAGGGTTTCACTAGCTACCCTTTTGGCTCTAGCTGTACCCTCACTGACTAAGTCTTTAACTTCAGACAAGTTTTGTGCAAATGCTTCACGGCGCTCACGAATCGGTGCTAACGTTTCAATAATTTTAGCTGTAAGCTGAGCTTTACAAAACCGACAACCTCTGCTACCTGCCCGGCACTCACCAGCAAGCTCTTCTATACCTGGAGAAAACATTTGGTGATAGGTAAAGACAGTACAAATTTCAGGATGTCCAGCATCGTTTACTCTAAGCTTTTGCGGATCGGTTAAAGCTCCTTGAACTTTGGCTTCAATTTGAGTGGGTGAATCTGCCAAAAAGATCGCATTATTTAGACTCTTAGACATTTTAGCTTTACCGTCTAAACCTTTCACCCTAGGGAATATGCCGTACTTTCCCTCCGGCAGCGTCAATGTTTCACCATAAATCCGGTTAAATTTACGCACCAGCTCGCGAGTTTGCTCGAGCTGTGGCATTTGATCTTCCCCAACCGGCACCAAATCAGCATTAAATACCGTAATGTCTGCGGCCTGACTGATGGGATAACCAAGAAAACCGTAACTAACCGAATTGCCAAATAGCTCCTTTTTTAGAGCAATTTCCGTTTTTACTGTGGGGTTTTGCCGAAGTCTTGAGAGACTAACCAAGTTGCTGAAAAAGACAGTCAGCTCAGCGATTTCGGGAATCATGGACTGAATCACAAAGGTAACCTTTTCAGGCTCAATGCCTGCAGCTAAGTTGTCTAGCACAACCTCAAAAACATGGCGTCTTACGAGTTCAGGTTCGTGAAAATGATCTGTGAGTGCCTGCACATCGGCAATCAAAATAAAGGTATCAAACTCATCTTGTAACTTAACTCTTTCTTGCAACGAACCAAAATAATGTCCAATATGTAATTGACCAGTAGGGCGGTCACCCGTCAGAATGCGCTTTCGCATAAAAACTCCTTTAGTTTTGTGGGAAAATAAAAAAGCGCTCAGGAAAACCTAAGCGCTGACCAAAAGCGTGCCTAAACTAGCTACGCCATCGCCAGCTCGAGTGCCACCAACTTAAAGAAGTCAAAAACAACATAGCCCAAGTCTAGCGAGAGAAAGCTCATTTGACAAGCCCTGCAATCAAAACTTGAGAAAATTGTAGCCAATCAACCTTAAACCCTAAAAATAATCTTGAAGTTGAGAGGCATTTTCACCAGTATTCTAGTAAAGAAAAATTATCTACTCTCCTATAAAGACTTTATTTGAAACGAGTCATTTTTTAAATTTCTGAGCTTTTGCTTTATGACAAACTTAGCAAAACGCTGAAGCTACGCGAAGACTCAACGGCCTCAAGTAAAAAACGCTGCTCTGAAGCAGCGCCCAAGCTAAATGTAATCTCGTATGTTTACTGCAAACCCTGCCAGCTAAACTTAAAGGTTCCATTGGATAAGATGCGGTCACGGCTGTCTTTAAAGCGGTAAAGACCTGACATAAAGATGTCATATACCGAGCCATTGGTTTCATAATAATCTCCGTTTTCCTCAGTAACGGTAAAGACAAAATTATGGTCAAAGACTTCACCCTCGACATCGCCGAACTTGACACCGTCCCTGTAGGCTATGCCCGTTAATGTGCGTCCTTGCTGGCTAAGCTCGAGGCGATCAAAGACTTCCTTACTTATACCCTGAGGCTCCCAGACACCACTTAAACTATCCAGCGTATTGGCTGACTCTGCGGGCACACAAGCACTTAAACCCAGTAATAGAACCAAAAGTAGACTAAAATATTTCATAGATAACTCCCAGACAAACCTGAGTTTTACCGGTTTGCCGCCACCATCATAGGCTTTTTAAAATTAAAACCATGGTGATGTGCTTGTCGCCCCTTCATCAATAACATCAGGCCACTAGTCTGTTTAGCAGTCGCAAAAAGTCACGACTATTACATACTTGCCAGCCTTACCGTACCCAGCCCCTTTTTCGCTCTACAATAAAGAGGATACCGCTATGCTTACCCGACTTCTCGAAACCCAGTCGCTGGCCCACTTTCTGCAAGGCAAAGAACTCTTTTTTGATGTTTCGCTGGAGATTAATAAAGGTGAGCGCTACGGCCTGATTGGGCCAAATGGCTCCGGCAAAAGCACCCTTTTGAAGCTACTAGCTGGGGAGCTTAGTCCTATGATGGGCACCATCATTAAGCAACCTGGCAGCGATGTCTTACTAATGCATGAAGCCTTTTCTCAGGCTAACCTCTGGGAAATAGCCGAAACGTCTCTCGAGCCTTTAAAAGAGCTCGAGCGCCTCATCCGCGAAGAAGAAGCTCAGCTTGCGAGGCAAAGTACCCAACTGGAAAGCTACGCCCAGCTACTCAATCAGTTTGAAACTCGCGGCGGCTACAAAGCCGAGCAGAATTTAAAAAAGCATCTGAGCGAGTTTGGCTTTACCGAAGTGCGATTTGCTGAGGATGTCAACAACCTGTCAGGTGGAGAACGCGTGCGCCTGGCACTGGCGATGGCTCTGAGCCGACAGCCCGATGTTTTGCTGCTTGATGAACCCAGCAACCATCTGGACATAGACATGAAACGCTATCTGCAAAAAAGGCTCAGCCAGTACCCCGGAGCCCTGATAATGGCTTCTCACGACAGGGCTTTACTAGATGCTGTATGCACCCAGATTTTAAGTCTCGAGCAGGGCAAACTGCAGCGCTATAGGGGAAACTATAGCGACTACCGCGCACAAAAAAATCAGGAACTGCGCACCCGTAAAAATCAGCTTAAAGAAAAAGCTAAACTCGAGCGCTCTCTGGAGGCTACCCTTCAGGCACCTGCCTATCAGCAGGCTGAAAAGCACAGAAAAAAGCTCGAGCGTAACCTATCTAAGCTTCAGGTAACTGGTGAGAATGAAAGCAAACAAGCTGCCTTAAGATTCAAGGAGCGGCAAGCCAAAGGGCAGCTCTACTGGGCAAAACAGTTAAGCAAACACTTTGCCAATCTGAACTTAACAGTAGAAAAAGTCCAGCTCTACGCGGGCGATAAAGTCGCGCTGATCGGCGCTAACGGTTCGGGTAAAAGCACGCTGCTTAAACTCATTGCCGGAGAACTCGAGTCAGACAACCCTAAAGTCGAAAGCTACTTTCATAATGATGCCAAGCTATTTTATTTTGACCAGCAAAATAAGGGACTGGTCGATAAGCAGAGCCTTCTTGAAGGGCTCGAGTATCTGGTAACAGACGAACGTGCCAAAATGCTTCTGGCGCTGGTCAAACTGGGTCGTGAACACTGGCACAAACTACCCCATGAGGTCTCGAGTGGTCAAAGAGCCAGAGCGGGCTTGGCCAAGCTCATTGCCAGCGAAGCCAATTTCATCTTGCTTGATGAACCCACCAATGCGCTTGACTTAGAGCTAATAGAACTACTGGAAAACAGCCTCAGAGACAGCTCCGCCAGCCTTATTCTGGCAAGTCATGATGAAGCCCTGATTGAGGGCGTTTGCGACACCGTCTGGGCGCTGGAGGGGGGGCAACTCAGTCAGTACCGCGGTGGACTAGAAGGGTTCTATAAAGGAAATAAGCAAATTGAGGAGGAAGCCTTTTTAGAAGAAACAAGTCCGCAAATAGTAGAAAGTGATGAAGCAAAGCTCGAGCGTCTGGAACTCGAGCGTCTTGACTTGGAAAATGTTTTACTTGACCCTTTACTCTTAAGTGACCGAGAAAGAGAGCGGGCAAAACTGCGTTACAGCGAAGTCTTAAATGAGCTTTCTTTACTCTATAATGCCCCGTTTCCTCCACCTCTACCCCGCTATCAGGTCATAAAAGCAGGCGTGCTCATCTCGACAGATGGTTTTACCGATGGCAGTTGCCTCTTTGAAACGGCTTACGGAGCAGGCGTAAAACTACAACGACTCCCAGATAAGGCAATCGGGCATATCAGGTTTCTAACCCCGGCGGATTCATGCCTGCTGGGCTGGGCCAGGCAGGCGCTGCTCAAGGGCGTTTTAGAGATTGCGTTTGAACGGCTCGAGCTTTCTGCCCTGCAAATCCAAACGCAGGAAGATTTGAGCAGTCTGGGCTTTCAGGCATCTCAGTCAAACTGGTGGCTCGCCCAGCGCAGCACTTATGAGGAGCAGCAGGGCTACCTGAGACCCGAACCCAACGCCAAACGCAGGCGAAACTATCGCTCACATAAGCGAGGCAAAGTCAAATCCTAAGAGATTGAGTAGTAAAGTACGCCACGGTAAAATTGTAATATGACTCAAGTCTGTTTGCTCAGCTTAATTTGCCTTTCACACATTAATCATGGCAATACTTAAAGTGGCATAAACTCTTCTTCCGCTTCAATTTTGGCATTATCCAGATCCATAGTTAAGCCCGGGGTTGTAGGTGCTTTGATCATTCCCTGTTCTGGTTTAAGCGGCTGGAGTAAAAAATGCTGATGAATCTCATTCCACTTTTCCAGATACTCCTGATAGGGCGTGTGAATCGGCGACTGCGTTACCGAAAAGTGTATGCCTGCTGGCGTTGAGTGCCCATGCGGAATAGTTATGAGATCATGCGCCGTGGCATAAGCAGCGATTTTTAAGGTTTCACTTAAGCCCCCTGCCCAGTAAATATCTGGCTGCAAAATATCCAGCGCTTCCTGATCGATAAAGCGTTTAAAGCCCCAGCGGGTGTACTCGTGCTCGGCACCTGATAGGGGTATCGAGATACGCTCTCTGATTTGCCGGTGGGTATCTATGCGGTCGGGCATGGCGGGTTCCTCGAGCCAGCGTGGCTCATACTCTTCTATCCGCTCAGCAAGTTTCACCACATAACTTAGATCCATACTTTGCCAGCAGTCCAGCATGATGTCATCATCAGGACCCAAAGTTTCGCGCAGCGTTTTTACCAGTTCAACATTTTTGCGTAAGCCCTCAGCACCTGACATAGGTCCGTGACGAAAAAACCATTTTTGCGCCATATAGCCTTTTTCCTGAAACGCCCTGGCCCTTTCTTTTACTCTGCCCATGTCTAAAACATTAAAACCAAGCATAGAAGCATACGCCGGGATTTCGGCTCGAGTCGGCCCCCCCAGGAGGCGGTAAACCGGCTGATTGAGTGCCCGACCTTTTAAGTCCCAGAGAGCGCAGTCAATGGCAGATACTGCCATCATAGCTTCACCTTGCCGTCCGTGCACCAGAGCGCGGTGCATGATATCCCAGAGAAATTCGTGGGCAAAAGCGTCACGGCCTAAAAGGAGAGGTCTAAGCTGCCGGGCGATGATATAAGCAACAGATTCTTCCATCGGTCCGGCAATGCCGATAACCCCTTCATCCGTCTCAATCTGCACAAAAACCGCTGAAAGCGGGTAGTGCATCTCATTTGGCTGCCTACTCCAGGTTACCGACCGCGTCCGAAACTCATCGTAGACATCGAGCGGCATTAGCAGGCGCTCTTCCCAGAAAAAGCCTGATGTTTCCATGGTGCCACTGACCTTACGAAGCTTTACCGCACTAATGTTCATGGGTTCTCCCTTTAGCCAAGGTGTTTGGTAGGCGAAGTTTAGCCACTGTCGTCTATGCTTGTCAATTTTCCTTGCCCCAACTTGCTCACAACAGTTAAAAACTTTGCCCGAAAGCAGGCTAAACTTGCCTACACTAGGGTGTGGCTAAAGAACCAAGACCCCGTTGGCAGTGGTTATTGCTAGGGCTGTTAGGGCTACTTATCCTCGCTTATGCTGGGGCTAGCTGGTTCTTTTCTAATGTCCTCATTGCCTTTCCCACTTATAGCCTCGAGGAGGACCGAAACCGCTTAGGCATTAGCAGCCCGGCTGATTTTGGCTTGCCTCAGCCGCAAGACTTTACAGTAAACACCGCCAACGTCCAGCTTTCTGGCTGGTTTTTTCAGGGAACAAACCGTTGCGGTGTTTTGTTTTTGCACGGCATAGGCAGTAGCCGCTACACCATGCTCAAATATGCGCCTATGTTCTGGCAAAGGGGCTGCTCCCTCATGTTTTATGATGCCCGCAGGCACGGCTCGAGTACAGGCAAGTACGGAACCTACGGCTACTATGAAAGTAAAGATGCCGTTGTTATGCTATCCCAGTTTAAAGCCTTAACGGCTCTAAATGACAATCAGCTCGGTATGCTTGGCGAATCTTACGGTGCAGCCAGCGCCATTCTGGCGGCCCAAAACGTGCCCAATCTGGCCTTTGTTATTGCTGACTCCAGCTATGAAAGCCTGAAAGCCATTGTTTATGAACAGGGCGAGAAACAATACGGAAAGCTCATCAAAGTTTTTATTCCAGGGGCCTTTTTGCTCTCAGAACTACGCGCCAGATTTGATGTAAGCAAGGTTTCCCCGCTCGACAGCGTTGAACGGGTCAGAGTACCGCTTTTATTGCAACATGCCCTCGAGGACGACTATACCCCCGCCGAGCATAGTAAACACCTGTTTGCCAATAGCGATAAAAGTCAGACCATGCTCTATCTTTCTGATTGGGGTGCCGGTCATGCAGAGGCCATAAACACCAATCCGCAGGCTTATACTCGAGTCGTTGATGAATTTCTGGCAGCCTACGCCCCTGAGTTTCAGTAAACTTTCCAGATGGTGGCATCATCCTGACAAATGGTCCGATTAAGGCATCGTTTGCGAGCCCAGCCAGATTCGTTGTTTTCTAACCCCTTCGCTAGTTCATCTGTTCACGCTATATCATTATCACTTTGAAAACCAAAAAGTGACCTCTCCTGCCAAAATCTTCAGGGGTTTGCTAAACTTAACCCAGGATGCAACCCAGCCTAAAGCTTTTTTCTGGGCCAAAGCTTTTGATGGGGGATAAAGAAGTTTTTCTAGGCTCAAACCGACCAGCGCTATTATTTTCCTACCTGGCCTACCAGGGAGAATGGGTTAGCAGAGACGAATTAGTTCTGCTTTTCTGGCCAGAAAAGCGTGAGGCTCAGGCCAGAAAAAGTTTACGCACGCTCTTGTACAAAGCCAAACAAGAGCCTTATGCAGCTGGGCTCGAGTCTAAAGGTAACCAGCTTCGCTGGCTTGCCAAAACCGATGTCGCCCAGTTTCAAGAAAACATAGCAGCGGCCCACTGGCAAGAGGCTGTCGGACTGTACGAGGGGACTTTTCTAGAACACTATAAAGCAGGTGAATCGACTTCTTTTGAAGACTGGCTCGAGCAAACGCGTGATGAGCTAAGTGCTGCCTGGCGAGGTGCCGTGCTTCAAATATCGGCCCAAGCGAAAGGACCTGATTTACTCAGGGCGCTTGACTTACTACAGGCGGTTTTACGCTATGACTTCCTCGCTGAAGATGTGATTCAGTCATACATGCGCATTCAGGCGCTAGCAGGCCAAACTACAGCTGCCCTGAAAACCTTTGACAGCTTTAAGCAAGCACTCAAAACTGAGCTCGAGCTTGAGCCCTTAACAGCTACTTATGAACTGGCTGCGTTAATTCGAGATGGAAAATTAGCAGAGCCTGTATCTACCTTAACGGTTCAGAGTCAGACCCGTCCTATGCCCCAACCTTTGAGTCCTTTCATTGGCAGAACCCTCGAATTGCTCGAGCTAAAAACCCTGCTCGAGGACCCTCAGCACCGCCTTATTACCCTGCTTGGACCAGGAGGCATGGGGAAAACTCGCCTCGCCCTGCAACTGCTTTTAGACCAGCAAGAGCACTTTAGGGATAGCATCGCCTTTGTTTCCCTTGCCTCTCTACGCCACGCTTCAGATATTCCCGATGCCGTTGCCTCTTCCCTGGCGCTTGAACTCTCAGGGGGAAGTTCGGTTGAAGCCGAGGTTCTTGGCTATATCAAAAAGAAGCATCTGCTCCTTCTTTTTGATAGTTTTGAGCATCTGCCCGAAGGCGCCACCTTTGTGACTCAAGTACTCGAGCAAGCGCCGGACTGCAAGCTTCTTGTGACCTCAAGAGCTTTACTGGGCATCGGAAATGAAGTCATTTATGATGTCAATGGTCTTACCTTACCTACCTCGCAAGATGACAGCAATATCGAAGCCTATGACGCGGTCCAACTGTTCTTACGAACTGCCCGCCGCGTTCGCTCTGATTTTAGTTTAAGCAAGGCAGACTATCCAGCTCTTTTTGAACTTTGCCAGAGTTTGGCGGGTATGCCTCTGGCACTCGAGCTAGCCGCCAACTGGGTGCGTCTTTTTAATTTACCCAAGCTGCTCAAAGAAATCCAGCAAGATCTTGATTTACTTGAAACCACCGGACTTGAGGTCAGTGAACGGCACCAGAGTTTGCGCAAGGTCTTTGACTACTCCTGGCACCGTTTAAGCCCGGATGAGCAGCGAGGTCTCGCCGCACTTTCAATCTTTCGGGGAGGCTTTCGCCAGGAAGCAGCCCGAACCATTGTTATGCTTTCCAACCGAACCTTACTCCAACTGGTCAACAAATCCTTCGTCAAAATAAGTACTGCAGGTCGGTTTTTTGTTCTTGAGGTCATACGACAATTTGCAGAAGAAGCCTTAGAGGCTGGTCATAACTATCAGCAAGAACATAGCAAATATTATTTAAATCAGTTGCTCGAGCTAAAACAGACCTTAAATGGACCCAAAGCTGGTGAGTCTTTGGGGCTCCTTGAGCAGGATTTGGAAAATCTGCGCCAGGCCTGGCAATGGGCCTTGCATCACGGACAGTTTGATTTGTGCCTAGCTGTTGTTGAACCTCTTAGAGACTTTCTCATGGCCAAGGCTCGAGTGCAGGAAGGGATTAGTTTTTTTGAACAGGCTCTGCGTCTTGTCAAAAACAATCATGAAGCAGAATTTATAGCCAGCGTTCATCTTCAGCTCGCCTATTTTTTCCGCCGTTTAGATCATTATGAAGCAGCGCGCACGCATGCTGAATCGGGGCTAGAGAAGATTGGAAATCTTGCTGGTTTCCAGTACCTCAGAGTTAAAATTCTCTGCGAGCTGGCCCATATTCATACGCGTGTCGGAGACTTTCACACAGGTCAAGATTTTGCAGAAAAAGCATTAGATCTGGCAGAGAAGTTAGAGGATGCCGAACTTCTGGCAGGGTGCAGATTACGCCTGGCACTGGTCAAAACCTATCTGGGCTATTTTGAGGAAGCAAAAAAACTCTATGAGGTAGTACTGCTTTATCAAAGACAGCAGCATAGAAATATTGCCCTACTACGAACACTAAGCGACCTTGGGCGGCTCCTAATCGACATCAAACAACCTTTGGAAGCCCGAGGATTATTTCTTGAAGGACTCGAGCTTGCCCAAAGCCAAAATCTACCTTATGAGCTTGGTTTTATGTGGGAAGGGTTAAGTCAGTGCAGCTACCTTCTTGGTAACTATGAAAAAGCTCGGGAACAAGCCGAATTAGCTTTGCTACATAGCGAAGAAGTAGCTGACACTATCGGGATAGCCGTACAATGTACCAATTTGGCAAAAATCCAACTGGCACTCGATCACTATGGTCAGGCCAAAGTCTATCTTAAACGCGCGCTTCAGATCAGTTGGAACAAGCAAGAAACACCTGAAATTTTGAAAGTTTTACTCGTCTGGTCCCATATCTTCATCAAGGAGCAAGAGTTTGATTTAGCTGCTGCAATGTTATTCCAGGTCAGCCAAAATAGCGGTGCCGAATACGTTCATAAGCAAGATGCTCTTAGCTTATTAAATGGGCTAAACCTGACAGAACAAAACCTGACAGAGCAGGCGAAAAACAGATCCCTCGAGTCACTTATGCATCAATTGCTTTATTCTTCTTAGCTCAAAAACAGGCATTAATACCCACAGGCTAGCTAGCTTAAAACAACCAGGAATCACGTTCTGCACACTATTATAACGCCGTATTCACGCTCCGGTTATGCCTTCCCTTATAGACTAAGTTCAGGAGGCATAAGTGAGCGGCAAAAAGACCCCTGTAACGGCAAACATCTCTAACAGTGATCAAGATAGTACTCTTGCTGATCGTCAGGTTTTTTTGCTTACCATTTATAAATCGCGCAAAGGTAGAGAGGCAGGCGTTTATTTGCAGGCCTCGCATCAGACGGGCAACCACAAATTTAGAGATCTAGCCAGTGCCTTTGCCTATTTACAAGAGCTCGAGGATGCAAAAAGCTAAAACTTAAAATCCTGAAGCGTAACGCTTCAGGACTTATCCTTTCTAAACTAGGGTCATTAGACGGTTGCGACTCGTTGGTAAAAGCGAGACTTCAGGCGCGCCAGCCGTCATCCTCAAATCTATCCCAGTCATGAGGGTTGATTCGTTTTCCCTTGCGCCTGGAATTGTCCATATGACGATCATAATAGCTATAATCATCACGGTCTAATTTCTTATCACTGTTTCGGCTTTTTCGTTGATTAGAGTATTTGTTCTTTCCCATAATCATGCTCTGTAAAAGTTTTTGAGATCTTTAGTTTAGCACAAGTTTTCTCAGGATAAAAGCCTTTATGCGAAAATGTCCTTTTATAGCAGTTCAGGAACAAAAGCCCATATTTGCCTGGTTACTTTATTTCTCCTCACCCATTCAATTATTGAAGCACCCTAAACCAAAGCATAAAACTTATCCATAATATTTTTGTAGCATTAAGCGCTTAACCTAGGAATAAAGGCACACGAGTGCCACTATTTTTCTGGAGGCAATGTGAATTCCAATCTGTTTCGTCGTTTTTTCATTCTCACTTTGCTGAGCGTTTTGCTGTTACTGGCAGCCTGCTCGAGCCCTAGCAAATCAACCCCTACTCCCACTCCAACCGACGTCAATGACCTGGATGTACCCAGTGATTTTGACTACAGTACCACGCAAAAAGTAGACCTGGAAATCACGACTGAAGGCTTTAATGGCGAGGGTCTTGCCAATACACTTATTGAGATTTATCACTCTTACGATCTAAGCTCTGAAGAACCAGACTACGGTTCTGAAGTTCTGAAAGCACTGACTGATGAAAATGGTCAACTGAGCACCACCATAGAAGTGCCCAGCTATGTTGACACACTGCTCGTAATGATCTCTTACCTTGGACTTCCCCCCAGTGCTGAAATCAGCATAGCCAAGGGCAAAGCCAGCGTACACTTTGCTCCTGCAAAACGGGCGCAAGGCAATCTGCAAAGCTTTGATACCGGCATTGCACCCGCTCTTTCCGAATTGCAATCTGCCTTTACCTTTAGCTACAACTATCTGGGCAGCTTTAACAGTCAGGGCGTTCCTAACTACGCAACTTTTGAGCAGCCCAGTAGTCATCTTATTAGTCTGATCAATACAGGCTTACCCGAAGGCAAACCTGTGCCACAGTTTCACCCAAGCTATATTGCCAATAGCACCGAAACTAATATTGTTCTGCAAGAAAGTGCTGAAGCCTGGGTGACGTTTTTGCACGAAGGGGCTGGCTACAGAAATGCAATTGGCTATTACTACTACGACACAAATACGCCTCCTGCTTACCGTGAAAGCATAGATACTTTAACCATTATTTTCCCTAACGGCTCTTTCCAGGGTTCTGGTGGTGGCCTTATTGCAGGCGATAAAGTGCAGCTTAAGTACAAACCCGGTACTGCTCAAGAGTCAACTATTTTTCCGGACGGCACCACTATTGGCTGGTTTATTGTGGCGAACGGCTGGAATAACACGAGCGTAGGTCAGGGCTACGGCATCCATCTTTCAAACTCAGAGCTTAACTATGAGCTTAACCCTTCCAAACAAGACCATACAGTTCTACTCTATGATGCCGTTGAAGATGCTTTCATCCTGGGCTTTGAAGACATTTTCCGTGAAGCTTCCTGGTGTGATAATGACTTTAATGATGCCGTTTATAAGGTCGAAGTCAGCCCCGTTACAGCTATGGTTACTGAAAATATTGAGCCAGCTGACACTGGCGACAGCTCAGACAGTGACAGTGACGGTGTAACAAATACCTTTGACGATTATCCTGGCGATAGTAATAAAGCCTTCAATAACTTCTATCCTGGCGAAAACAAGACAGGCACCCTTGCTTTCGAAGATGTCTGGCCAGTTCAAGGTGACTATGATTTTAATGACCTAGTTGTTGACTACAACATCAACCAAATCACCAATGCACAAAACAAGGTGGTAATGCTCGAGACCGAATTTACCTTTAGAGCTGCGGGCGCCGCCAATTCCAATGCTTTTGCTTTTGAGCTGCCCATTGCACCTAGCAAAGTAGCTTCGGTAAGCGGACAGTATTTTGCCGGATCCGGCGATCATAGCTACATTCCTGAAAGTCCCTGGATTTACCTGGATCTGGCTGCCAATGGCACTGAAAAAGGTCAAGATAAAGCCGTTATCTTTGTCGTTGATGACACCGCTGTATTCCTTGGTCAAATGGCAAATACGGAGACAGGTGGTACTACAGTTGCACCTAGAAAAATTAAGCTCTCTGTTACCTTTACCGAACCCATTAGCCTAACAACCCTTGGACAACCCCCCTATAATCCTTTCCTGGTATCTAACATCTATGCAGCCTTACAGTCTGCTTGTGATTGCCAAGAGCGTGGGGTTGAAATCCACTTACCCGGTTATGCACCAACCGATCTTGCAGACTTAAGCCTCTTTAATACGGGTGATGACAACAGCAATCTGAATACCAATAGCACCTATGTATCTGAAGATAACCTACCTTGGGCACTTCATTTTCCAAATCGTTTCGAATATCCTCTAGAGTTCAC
Organism: Trueperaceae bacterium; assembly: GCA_020431825.1. Taxonomy (GTDB): domain Bacteria; phylum Deinococcota; class Deinococci; order Deinococcales; family Trueperaceae; genus JAHEBB01. The sequence continues at coordinate 13,522 of JAGQHN010000025.1, forward strand.
CCAGATTACGCAGGCTCACTACTACTTTGCGAACTGGGCGAGCAGCAATGGTGCCAATACCAAAGACTGGTACCTCGATAAACCAGGCTACCGCAATGACAACAAGCTTTTTGATGAGTCTGTGTTACCTGCGACAGTGACCTTTAACGAATAAGTGACTCCACAACGAAGACCCTCGAGGCTCGAGGGTCTTCGTTTAATGTCCGTTAAGACACGTTTTTCAATCTAGGATCAAGCACATCTCTTAATGCATCTCCTAGTAAATTAAAACCAACGACTGTAAGAAAAATCGCTAAGCCAGGAAAGATAGATAGCCAGGGGGCTGAGCGAAAACGACCAAAACCGTCACTTATCATTGCACCCCACTCGGGCGCAGGCGGTTGCGCTCCAAGACCTAAAAAGCCCAGAGCTGCCATATCTAAAACAACCGTGCCAATCGACAAGGTAAGCTGAATCAAAATCGGTGAAAGACCATTTGGCAAAACGTGTAACCACATGGTTCGTCTTGGGTTGGCACCAAGCGATTTGGCTGCCTGTACAAACTCAGACTCGCGCAAGCTAATGACTGAGGCTCTGGTTATGCGGATAAAGATGGGGATTTGCGTAATACTAATTGCAATCAGTGCCTTTTCGATACTTGAAAGTTCAAAAGCAAAAGGCAGAAAAGGCAATTGAAAGCTTAAGGTTCCTGCTCCTAAGGCCGAAGCCAGAGCAATTGCTAACAAGATGCCTGGAAATGCCAGTAAGACATCTACCAGCCAAACAATAACTATGTCTATCCAACCACCAAAAAACCCGGCGACCAAACCCAGTACCATACCAATTGAAACCGAAAAAATGACCGCAACCAAACCTGCCCTTAGACTTATACGACCCCCATAAAGTACCCGCATTAGCAAATCTCGTCCTTGTACATCTGTACCAAAAGGATAAGTCCATGCTGTTATTTTTTTCTTATCCAGATCAGCCTGCGACATCGTCCAGCTTGGTGGTAGTTGTCTAACTTTTAGATTACTTTTTAGAGGATCACCTGGACGCAGTAAGGGAGCAAAAATGGTCATTAAGATAATCAGAGACAAAATACTTAAACCCAAAATAGCCGTTGGGTTACGAAAAAACCGCTTAAGCGCATCTTGAGCTAATGATTGGCCTTTGCTAGCCTTAGCGCTACTGTTACCTACTGTACTTGCCATACAGACCCTTTGTTTCTATAAACTAAGCTAGCTTTAATCATGAGTACTGAATCCTTGGGTCAATCAAAGCGTAAGATAAATCAACCAGCAAATTCACAATTACAAAAATAAAGGCGACAAACAAAACACCACCTTGAATAATAGGGTAATCTCTGGCAGCAATTGCGTCATAAACCCATTTGCCGATCCCGGGCCAGGCGAATACCGTTTCTGTCAAAATAGCCCCTGACAAAAGACCTCCAAAGGAAAGCCCGATCACGGTTATGACAGGTAAAAGAGCGTTGCGCAGCGCATGTTTATTAATGACCAGACGCTGTTTTAGACCTTTAGCCCTAGCTGTTCTTACATAGTCCTGCCCCAAAACCTCGAGCATACTGCTACGCGTCATTCGCACAATGATGGCAAGCGGAATTGTACCCAGTGCAATACTTGGCAAAACAAGGTGCTTGATCGCATTTAAGGTAAAGCGAACGTCTCCCCGCAGCAACCCATCTAGAACATAAAGTCTGGTGATGGGGTTAATCTCAAAACTGATATCAATTCGCCCTGAGGGTGGCAGCCAGCCCAGATTGACTGAAAAAGCATAAATCAAAATAATAGCCAACCAGAAAACAGGAAAAGACACACCCGCCAGAGCAGCAAACATAATGCCTGTATCCAGAAGTTTGCCCCGGTTTAGGGCAGCAATGACTCCTGCAGGTACCCCAATAATAAAAGCAAAAAACATAGCAACGATTGAAAGCTCAAAGGTTGCTGGAAAGCGCTGGGCCAATTCATCTCTTACTTGGGTGAGGCGAAAAATCGAGCGACCCAAATCACCTCTCAGGGCTTTGCTTAAAAATTGAAAATACTGCGAGTCAAAAAGTCCAGCAATACCTTTTTCTTGAAACCCTTCCTGGTTAAAGAAGAGAGGACGGTTTAGCCCTAACTGCTCTCTTAAGCGTTCGAGCGTTGCAGGCTCGGCACGCTCACCTAAAATAATGGTCGCTGGGTCACCTCTAACGGCTCGAGGAATAATAAAAACCAGTAAACTTATGCCAAATAAAACAGGAATGAGACCCAAAAGTCTGCGAATAATATAAGCGCTCACATAATCTCCGTGCTAGCCATAGTCAAAATAAAAGCATGAGTCATCCAGGAAAGCTTAAATGGATGACTCATGCAAAAAGCACTACTAGTTTTTGGTAATGGTTCTAAAAGGAACAGTACTTCCCAGTGGGTTGGGCAAGAAGCCTTCAATATTGGCTCTGGTAGCACTTAAACTACGTGGATTAACCAGAGGCATAGCAGGCAACTCATCATAGAGAATTTGCTCAATTTGCTGATAGATGGCGGTGCGCTCTTCAACCGTTCCGGCAGACTGAGCAGCCTCAATCAGATCAAAGGCTTCGGCATTGTTCCAGCCAAAACCATCGGGGCCTTGGGTGCGACTAAAGAAAGGAGAGATAAAGTTGTCAGAGTCAGCAAAGTCGGCACTCCAACCCAGCATATAAATCGGGAACTTACCCAGTGCATAATCATCAAGGTAGATACCCCAATCTTCGGTCATTAGTTCAGCATTGATGCCAACTTCAGACAGCATGCTTGCAATAGCTTCAGCAACATCCTTTGGATTTGGGTAGTAAGGGCGAGAAACAGGCATATACCAGAACTGAGTATCAAAGCCATCAGCATATCCAGCTTCAGCTAAGAGTTCTTTAGCTTTTTCAGGATCATAAGGATACGGGTCATTTTCCAGGCGACCGATCAAGCTAGGTGGAATGAATTCATTGGCAACTGCGCCCAGTTCACCGTAAAACGCTTCAACAATAGCATCTTTGTCAATCGCGTAAGCCAGCGCCTGACGAACACGCACATCATCAAAAGGTTTATTGGCCTGGTGCATACCGACATAGCCAACACGTAAGTCGGCATCTGGGAACACTACTTTAAGATCAGCATTGTTACTAACAGCTTCGTAATCATCAGGGGAAAGGTTGACAGCAATGTCGATTGAGCCAGCCTCGAGTTCAGCCAAACGAGTAGCAGCTTCTTCTATGCCGCGAAAAACCAGTTTCTCAACTTTGGCGTTTTCGCCCCAGTAGTCTTCATTGCGGTCTAGCGTTAGGCGGTCGCCGTCAATCCACTCAACAAACACAAAAGGACCCGTACCCACAACACCTTTGGTAGGCCCACCATATTCAAAACCAGATTCCATAACAGCTTTCGGGCTATGCATGCCAAAGTAAGCGGCAGCCAGGAGCTGAGGTAAGTAGCCAAGGGGACGAGTAAGATTAATCTGGGCAGTGTATTCGTCAACCACATCTACAGATTCAACGATATAGCCTTCTTCACCGTAGAAGTTAGTAAAAATACTTGGCCAGGCGGTAAAGTCTTTGCCTTCAGCAGCAAAAGCATAAGGGTTGTCCTGGTTGTTCCAGCGGTCAATATTAAATTTTACCGCTTCAGCATTAAAGGGAGTTCCGTCAGTGAAGCTAACACCTTGACGAAGATGAAACGTCCAGGACTTAGCGTCTTCACTCGCTTCCCATGACTCAGCCAGTAATGGTTCAATTTCGGCACTGCTTTCTTTAAAACCTACTAGGTTTTCAACAATTTGATAGCCAACCGTCAGCGAGTTACCATCAGTAGCTGTATCCAGTGAAATGGGTAAGCGGCTTTGCCCAAAGACCAGGGTCTGGGCGTTGGCTACACTCCAGAAGGCCAGGAGCGATAGCAGTAGTAGAGCTAGTTTCTTCATCTTTCCTCCTTTTAGATTCGGGAAAATCCCGATGATAGATACTATCATGAGATTTTTTAGACACTTTGTTTTGTTAAGTTAAATTCAACACTTAATTAATTGTAGTAATGGCACAATCAAACGGGTCTTCCGAGAGGACGTGTCTTAGCCTCCAACCATTTTTGCTCCGCTGGTAGAAGTAATGGTGTTAGCGCAGTCAAGACTCGAGCATGATAGTCATTTAGCCATTCAATTTCGGACAGGGTCAAGAGTTCAGGGGCAAGCAAAGAAAGATCAAAAGGGAAAAAGGTCATCGTTTCAAAGCCCAAAAACTGAGCAAAGTCACTCGTTTGCCTGATTTCACAAAGCAACAGATTCTCGAGCCTCACACCAAACTCGCCTTCAAAATAAACCCCTGGTTCATTTGAGCTAAGCATACCTGGCTGAAAAACCACATCATTGGTTTTGCTAAAGCGCTGAGGGCCTTCATGCACATTAAGATAATGTCCTACCCCGTGCCCTATACCATGCCGACACTCCCAACCTCTCTGCCAGAGCGGTTCACGAGCAATAGCATCAAGCTGATCTCCTTTAGTGCCTTGAGGAAACTCGAGCCTGCTCAAACAAATCAGACTTTTAAGTACAGTCGTAAAAACTTGCTTTTGCCACGGACTTACTTTACCCAGGCTAAACGTTCGGGTTATGTCTGTCGTACCGTCCAGATACTGCCCACCCGAATCTACCAGCAAGATACCCTCTGCTTTTAGCGTCGGCGTTGTTTCAGGGTAAGCCTTATAGTGTCCAACGGCAGAGTTGGCACCGTAGCCAACAATGGTACTAAAGCTTGGCTCCCTAAAATAGTCTCCTTGCGCTCTAAACGCATCAAGTTTCTGCGCAACGGTGATTTCCGTTTGTTGAGAACTAGCTATAGCCTCCTCGAGCCACATCCACCAGCGAACCAGGGCCACACTGTCACGCAATTGTGCCCGGCGATGACTGGCACACTCGCCCATATTTTTTATTGCTTTCAGGGTGTAAGGTAGGCTCGAGCCTGCCACTAACTGACAACGCTTTGCCAAAAGGGTTGTAATTTTGCTGCTCGTTTTTTCAGGGTCAAAATAGACGGTCGTAGGAGCTATCTCTACGAGAAAGGACTCTAGGTCATTAGAGCGGGCAATTTTTATTCCCTGTTCGTTTAGCTCAGACCGTAAAACGCTATCTAGACTTCCACATAAAAACAACCAGGCTTCTTTTTGACTGATAAAAGCAAAACTCAAAAAAACTGGATTAAAAGGAACATCCTGCCCGCGCAAATTAAAGGTCCAGGCAATATCATCTAGTGCAGCCAGAAAGTGAGCCTCGGCACCTTTTTGCTTCAGCCCTTGACGAATGCGTTCCAGCTTTTGCAAGCGAGATTCCCCCGCAAACATTTCTTCATGGGCCTCAATCTGACCCGCTGGAGGTGGAGGTCGGTCAGGCCAGATACGGGCAAAGAGATCATGCTTTCCACAAAGCGTAATTCTTTTGGCTGATAGGACATTCTCGAGCCTAGTTACTTCGGCCGCCGAAACCACCGCAGCATCAAAACCCAAACTGGCACCTTCTTCAAGCTGCTCCAGTAACCAGTCAGCATAGTCTGGCACCCCCGGCGCAGCAGCTTTAAAGAGATGAATACTCGAGCCTTTAAGCGCCTCAGCTGCCCGTATGTAATACCGCGCATCTGTCCAGAGACCCGCTTTGGTTTGCGTAACAACGACTGTACCTGCCGAACCCGTAAATCCAGAAAGCCAGGCCCTAACCTGCCAGTGCTCTGCCACGTATTCACTTTGGTGGGGGTCGCTACTCGGGATGAGATAGGCATCCAGCTTATGCTGACGCATGACTTCACGGAGTTGCTCGAGTTTGGTCATAAAAAGTACCTAGCTCCTAGTGAAAAGTGACAGGTGCAATCATTTTACTTACCACCATCAATGGATAAAACTTGACCTGTTATCCAGCCTGCATAGTCCGAGGCAAAAAAAAGTACCCCATGAGCAATATCATCTGGGCTACCGAGGCGTTTTAGAGCAATGTTGTTCAGCAGGGCTTTTTGCCCTTCATCACCGTAGCTTTGCCACTGTTTCTCAGTTGTAGGGTTAGAAAGCACAAAGCCAGGCGCAATACAATTCACTGTTATTTGCCACGCTCCTAGTTCGTGAGCAAGTTGCCGTGTCAGGCCAATAAGGGCAGCTTTTGCCGAAGCGTAAGCTTGAATACCTGTAAGACTGATACCCAGGCCAGCCCCACTCGAGATATTAATGATGCGCCCAGAGCGCTGCTCTTTCATGGCCGGGGCTAGGGCCTGAGACAGATAAAACGCGCCACTCACATTCACATCAAAGATACTCTGCCACTGCTCCGGGCTGACGTTTTCTATCGCCTGGCCCACCTGCCCAAGTACACCACCGGCATTATTCACCAGAATGTCAACCGGGCCTTCTGCCAGCACATCCGCCGCAAAATCCCTAATGGCCTCATGATTGCGCAGGTCAAAGACACGCGCCTCTCCCCTACTTTTTGTGGCGGTTTCCATGACATCATCACGAATATCACAAGACCAGACATGGGCGCCACGTTCAGCAAAAGCCAGGCTTATCGCCTTACCAAAGCCATGGGCAGCCCCTGTTACCACAACCCGCTTGCCTGAAAAGTCAAGCTGCATCAGGCACCTATCCCAAGTAGAGGATCATCAGCATTTATGGCAAGGCTCGAGACCGAAAACAGGACAATGCCATCTATCGAGCTTATGGCCTGTTGCAAGGGTTCACCAAGTAAACTCTTGACTTCTCCCACTACCTGATTTTTCTTGACCCTGTCACCTGCAACTGCGTAGGGGTACCAGAGGCCTTCGTGTTCTGAGCGAAGCCAGGCAAACTCACTTAAATCTTTATGGGGTTTAGGCTCGAGCTCGCCCTCGAGTAAGCCCAGATGAATCAAACAACGCTCGACCCCAAGTCGCAAGCGCTCAACTTCTGCTTCTAGCCACAAACCTTGCCCACTGGCTTCAGCCAAAATCGAGGGAATATCCTGTCTGGCACCCGCCGTAAAACTCATAATCTCACTGTCACTCGCCACCAGCAGTTCAATGCCAAAGGCTTTTGCAAGTTCATGGGAGGAGGTGTGGCCCGCCTGATATATGGTGAAGGGCGTCAGCGCCTCGATCATGTCTCCACCGTGCAGGTCAATATAGGCATCGGCTTTACAGATAAACTCTTCAGTTAGCCAGTAAACCAGCTTCTCTCCAAACGTACCCTCTGCCATACCTGGAAACAACCGGTTTAAGTTTTTGTAATCAATCGGGTTGATGTAAATCGACCTCGAGGTAAACGCCGGGGTACTGATAATAGGCAAAATGACCACGGTTCCGCTCAGGGTTTTGGGGTCAAGCTTCGTCACACGGTAGGCGGCATCGATAGAGGCATATTCTGCCCCATGAACACCTGCCGTGACCAAAACGGTAGGGCCAGGCTTTGCACCTTTTAAAATAAAGTAAGGAATCTTTACCGGATACCCAAGTTTTGGACTGAGATAGCCCTTTGACAGGGTTCCGGCGGCAAGGTTTTCAAGATCAAGCATGAGTTTTATACCTTTCCTGCTTCATGAATAGTTTTGACAAGCTCGAGGTTCTCCCAGGACAAACTGCGCTTGCCCTCTTCAATCTCGTGAATGAGTTCCAAGATTTTTTCCGTCAGAGGCATGTCCAAATCAGCTTCTTTCGCTAACGCAATCATCATGCCAAGGTGGGCATCGGCTTCGGTTTTGCGCTTACGCACTGCCAGATCACGGTAAATTCCACTATGGGTTTTGGCAGATTTTTGATTAAAGGCCACCATCTCCCTCAGGGATGCTTGTGACATTGCCGGACTCGCTTCAGGCATAAAAGCCAGCGGATTAAAGCCATTAAAGCCTTCTGGTTTTACACTTTTAGCAGCAGCCACCACCAAGACTTCTTTGCCCAGCGCAATAAAAACATCTCTGTAGCTTTCGGCCGCCAGGGCATCAGCAATAGAAGCGTCAGTTAGCGCAGTAGCATACAGCAGGGCACCATAGGCCATTTTGCCCCAGAGATAGCCCCAGATATTTTGAGTCGTGATGGCCCGGTCATCAAAGCTCAAAAAAAGCGAATGCAAATCGTTCAGACGCTCAGTCATGTGACCATTTAGTTCACCCAGAACAACCGCCCCTCGTCCACCGTAGTGAATGACGCCAGGCTGCAAATAATCTGCACCAAAATTGACAAAGCTGCCAACCGTACGCTCCTCACCGATAAGTCGGGCAATAAGGGCTTCGTTAAGACCATTCTGAACAGAAACGACATAGCCATTGTCAGACAAATGAGGCTCGAGTAGCCCCATAGCACTCTCCGTATGGTGACCTTTGGTACAGAGCAAAAGGGTCTCCCATTGCCCGGTCAGGTCTGCGGGCGTAAAAGCTCGAGCCTCCACTGTAAAATTATCTATCGGACCTTCGATCCTTAAGCCCTTCTCGTTTATTGCCGCAACATGATCTGCCGCAAGATCAACAAACGTCACATCATGACCTGCTTTTATAAAATAGGCACCAATCGTCCCACCAATTGCCCCAGCACCCCAGATAAGCAGGCGCATTACCAAGGTCCTTCCATGGCTGCTCTCGTCTCCTCTACGCCAACCTGCCAGAGCTCGAGCATCGTCGCGTCATCTTTTTGAAACTCACCACCAAAATTTCCCTCTTTAAGATAATCTCGTATACCCTGTGGTTTTAAAACTGCCATTTTGTCAAAACCGACCATAGCTTTTTTCTCTGCTGGCAAGGCTACATCCTCGAGTCTTGTCCAGGGAAAATTCTCCATCCAGGAAGCGTGGGAGGCTACCGGGTCAATCTCTTTGACTTTGGCTAAGGTTTTGGGCGCATTCCACCAGTTGTGCAGTTTAACCGTCATCTCAGGGTTTTTGGCAGTCCACTCGGTAGCAAATGCGCCCGCAGGTGAGTTGCCCCCATGCCCATTGACCAAAATGATGCGTTTAAAACCGTAGTTCATTAAACTCGTCAAAATGTCTTCAATCAGACGAAAATAAGTCTCGAGCCGCAAGCTTATACTGCCCGGATAAGCCAGAAAATAAGGAGTAATGCCATAATTGACGGGCGGAAACACCGGAATACCCAAAGGCTCAGCAGCGTCCAGTGCAACTTTTTCTGCCAGAATATTATCGACTGCCAGACTTAAATAAGCATGCTGTTCGGTACTGCCTAAAGGAATGACCGCTCGGTCATCTTTTTGCAAATAGCTTTCGACTTGCATCCAGTTCATATCGGCAATGCGCATAAAGACCCACTTTCTGGCAAAACTGAGAGGTAGTATCTTTCAAATCTGAGAGGTAGTATCTTTTAAACTCGAGAGGTATCATCTTTCAAATTCGAGAGGTATCATCTTTCAAATTCGAGAGGTATCATCTTTTATACCTAACTTTCTCTCTCAACCTGCCAATGCCAGAGTCTAACGCCGCTTACCCTGATGTTTTTTAGTCTGAATAACGCTAGGTGGTATCATCCTGACAGATGGTCCGATTAAGGTATCGTTTGCGAGCCCAGCCAGATTCGTTGCTTTCTAACCCCTTTGCTAGTTCATCTTTTTACGCTATACCATTAGCTAACGCTTTATCTACTACAAAGCTGCACTACAGCACAGGGTGTTGCTCCTGCAAACGCCCATCTTCCAGGTAAAAACGCTTATCCACATTTTTGACCAGTCCTTCATCATGGGTCACCATCACGACAGCACTGTTTTCCGAGCGGGCCAGATCAACCAGAATTTCATAAACCGCCCTGGCATTTACTCTATCTAAACTTCCTGTTGGCTCATCCGCCAGAATGATGCTAGGTTTCGCGTAAAGTGCTCGGGCAACAGCAACTCGCTGCCGCTCACCACCCGAGAGTTTTTTGGGCATAAAGTCGCTACGCTGTCCTAAGCCTACGGCCCCAAGCAAGGCTGTAACTCTCTCTTTATCTACCGTTCTGCGAAGCCTGCCACTTAAACTCACATTTTCAATCACATTTAAATCCTCGAGCAAATAGTGGTCCTGAAAAATAAGTCCAACTTTTTTGAGCCTTAGCGCTGCCAGCTCATGACTGGTTTTTGCCCCAATCGCTTCGCCGTCCCAGAAAATCTCACCCTCACTTGGCTTATCTAAACCTGCCAGCAAATTGAGCAAGGTACTTTTACCCGAACCTGACGGACCCAAGATAGCTACAACCTCACCTGCTCCCACCTCTAGGTCAATGCCTTTTAAAACCTGAATGCTTTGTGAAGAAGTTTGGAAGGTGCGATGTAAATCACGACAGGAGAGGGACATAAACGCTACTATACGATTTAGATGAGTCAAAATGCCGTTTTGTCAGTGACCGCAGTCACAAGCAAAGTATTACACAAGAGCGAGGAATTACTATGGTAGAAACGCTAGATGCTAAAGAGACACTGGCCAATGTGCCTCTTTTTAAAGATGCACCTGAGCGCGCCCTCGAGGTAGCAGCTTCCGTTGTGCAACTACGTCAATTTCCAGCTGGGACCACCCTGTTTCAAGAAGGCGATATGGGTGAGGCCCTCTACATTATGCATAAAGGCTTAGTCAAACTATCCAAAGTTGATCTGGGTGGCTACGAAAAAACCCTGGCCATCTTGCAACCCCCCGAGTTTTTTGGCGAAATGGCCTTGCTGGGCGACAAAAGCAGAAGTGCTACGGCGTTAACCCTCGGCGAAGTCGAAGCCTATTTATTATTTGAAGATGACTTTAACAAGCTCATTCAGGCTTATCCTCAGGTCAGCATTAACCTGACAACCACGCTCGCTAAACGCTTAAGCGGCACCAATGACGAGGCGCAGATTCTTTCTTATAAAGATGCGCAAGGCCGCGTGGCTTATGTTATTTTGCGCCTTTACCGCAGCGGCGTGATTGAACTATCTGCAGATGGTACTGCCGTTGTTCAACTGACACATCAGGAGCTTGCCAACTTAGCTGGTACCAGCCGCGAAACCGTCACCAGAGCCCTCAAGGTTTTAGAAAAACAAGATGTGATTAGAACCCGTCCTAAAGAAATTATTGTTATTGATATTGACGGACTCGAGGAAATCCTCCACGGCATTCGCGAATAAACTTTCAGTCCTGAACCTAGAAGCTCATCTGTCCAGATGGGCTTTTTATTTGCAGGTGTGTAAGCAAACAAATTTTCATAACAAAGCATGCCCTGAACGCCAAAACGAATCATCCTGACCCTATCTAAAAGGTCAGGATGATTCGTAACTAAAAAACTTTGTCTTAAACCAGCTCGAGTTCGTCAACTTCAAATTTGAGTTCGTAGGGCACGATCTCAGCGTAGTCAATCTGGCGTTTTTCCCCTAGAAGACTACTTATGACAACTGCATGGGTAACCACGATGAGGCTCGAGTACTGCTTATAGCGCACGAGGGTTTTGATAACCCTATCTCTGACTTCTTGAAGGCTTTCCCAGGGAGCAGCTTCTATGGGTACTTGTGTCATAAGTTCCTGGCTTAAACCTTCACTGGCCTTTTCCATCAGCTCCGGCTCAATCTCTGCCAGCGGGTCTTTTTGTGGTAACCACTCATGCAGATCATATTCAACAAACAGGGGTTTGTTGAGTTTCCGGCTGATGAGTGCGGCTGACTCGAGCGCTCTCGCATAACTGCTACACAGTACCGCTTCGGCTTCTTCAAGACGGAAATCGTTGGCTATGGTTGCTATTTGCAAACGGCCTATTTCAGTCAAAGGGGCTAACGAGGCAGCCATACCTTTGACGCCGCGGTTGGACATTAGTTCCCAGTCTGTCTCACCATGCCTGATGAGATAAAGCTTCATAGCCTTCTCCATCTTGCTTCATAGTTTAGCGCATCCATTTGCATAAACTGCATAGGAGAACATTAGCAAGCCCTTCATAAAGGGGTTATGTGATGTTTTACTTCGCCTTACAGCTGTGAATTTGGCTACTTTTGGCAGCTTAAAAACCTCAACATACCTAAAAAGCGGCAAACAAACCTGTGGATTTTGTCACATAAATAGGGCCAAGCTCGAGTTTCTGGTCCAGTGCCACTTTGGCCTCCTGCATCACTTTAGCAAGTAGGGCTTGATCCAAAACGATAGACTGTAAGCGGTTCATCGAGTAAATGTAGGCCAGGAAAGGTTCAGCTTCCGTAACTTCTAAATGATCGTCAAAGGGATAAAGTTCAACATTGTCAAACTGCTTTTGCAAGGTTTCTTTACCGTTCTCGAGCCGAAAACTTAAGCCCTGTAAAAGTTCAAAAGGCTGCTCAGAATCAAGTTTGGGTTTCAGGTGCTCGAGGATAAACTGGTCAAGCTCTTTCATATGATCTTGCCCATTGGTCGCTGCATAAAGTTTGCCACCGGGCTTTAAGACACGTCTGATTTCAGCAATTGCTTTATCTAAATCTGGCACATGGTAAAGCATGTGATTGGCTATTACCAGATCAAAATGGGCGTCGGCAAAAGGAATAGTTTGAGCATCTATAAGTTTATAGTCAAAGTCAGCCATCAGGCTCGAGCCCACCTTTTTCGCCTCCTCAAGCATACCTGGTGATAAATCTGAGAGGGTAATTTGCCAGCCTTGCGGTATACGCTCGCTGTTTTTGCGCCAGAAATGGGCTGGCCCTGTGCCAAGCTCGAGTACTTTCGCCTCAGGTGGTGCTATAATCTGGTCAAACAACCAGCGGGCGAAGACTTCTTTATTGCTGCTAAAGCGTTCATGCAAATCAATTCTTGCACGCAAATTATCGGCATTTTTATACTGCTCGCCTACTAAGTAAGCCTGATCACGGGTTCTCGACATAGGCGCTCCTAAACGTTCTATGAACTTTATAGTATTGTTTTTTTTCGCAATAATGCTAGTATGTTGCCGTGAGTTTTATAACTCTCTATCCCATTCAAGGAGACCTTGTTTAATGAGAAAAAGCGTTTTGCTTATTGTCCTTTTTTCCCTTTTAAGTCTGGGCCTGGCTCAAAACTGGACTTGCCCCGAAGGCTTTGAAGGACAAACCTTAAATGTCTACAACTGGACGACTTATATTGCCGAAGACACCATCCCTAACTTCGAAGAAGCCTGCGGCGTTAGCGTGCAGTATGATACCTTCCCTACCGATGACGACATGCTCGCCAAAATCCGCCAGGGCAATCCTGGTTATGACATTGTGGTGCCCTCGAGTACTGTACTTGTCCTTATGATTGAAGAAGGTCTGGTTGAGACTTTAGATAAAGCCAACATTCCTAACTTTGCCAACCTTGACGATACCTTCTTAGGGCTTTACTTTGACCCCGCGAATGACTACAGCGTGCCTTATCAGTGGGGTACCATTGGCATTGGTTATAACATCGAGAAAACAGGCAAAGAAATCACTACCTGGGACGATGTTTTTAGTTATGACGGTGCGGTGAGTTGGCTAGAAGACATTCGCTCTATGATGGGTGTTGCGCTTGAAAAACTTGGCTATGACCCCAACAGCAGCAATCCTGATGAAATTAATGCCGCCAAAGATTATCTAATTGAAAATGGCAGCAACGTGGTTTACATCAATCAGGATGACGGTCAGGAAGTACTGGTACGCGGTGAAGCCGATATCGTTTCTGAGTACTCTGGTGACATCTTCCAGATTATGGATGAGTGCGGCTGCGATACCTACCGCTACGTTATTCCTTCAGACGGCGCTAACTTCTGGATTGACAATGTTGCTATTCCGGTTGACGCTCCTAACCATGCACTTGCGGAAGTCTTTATTGACTATCTGCTTGATGCCAAGGTCGGTGCTGACATCTCTAACTACACAGCTTACGGTAGCCCCAACCGCGCCTCAATTGAGGGTGGATTCATTAATGAAGCGCTACTCAGTAATAAGGGCATTTATCCTAGTGAAGAAACCCGCTCAAAGCTCTTCTTTATCATTCAAGACCCCGAGCGCGAGCAACTTTACAATGATGCCTGGGATGAAGTAAGAATCTTCGTTGGACAATAAGCTTTCTAGCTTGAAACTTAAAAAGACGGGTATCCCTTACCCGTCTTTTTTGGTATTCTTGACTGCTAATGAGCACTCCGTCCGTTGAACTGAAAAATCTTATTAAAGAATTTCATGATAACAAAACCAATCAGATCGTCAGAGCCATTGATAATATTTCTTTAGCCATTGAAGATGGTGAATTTTTTGCCCTGCTTGGGCCAAGTGGCTGTGGTAAAACCACTACCCTAAGAGCGATTGCTGGTTTTGAGCAGCCCACATCTGGTGAAGTGCTCATTCGCGGGAAAGCCGTCCAGGGCATTCCTCCCTTTCATCGACCAGTCAATACCGTTTTTCAGGACTACGCCCTATTTCCCCATATGACCATCATGCAAAATGTCATGTTTGGTCTCAAAATGGCAAAAGTAGCCACCGATGAAGCCAAAAAGCGGGCCAAAGAAGCCCTCGAGCTTGTCCAACTGGCTCACACATCTGAGCGCAAACCCAATCAACTTTCTGGTGGACAAAGGCAGCGTATTGCTCTGGCTAGGGCACTGGTGAACCGTCCGGCGGTTTTGCTACTTGACGAGCCTCTAGGTGCTCTTGATCTTAAACTGCGCAAAACCATGCAGTATGAGCTTAAAACCATGCAGCGTGAAGTGGGCATTACCTTTATTTTTGTGACGCACGATCAAGAAGAAGCCATGACCATGGCCGATCGCATTGCGGTTATGAGCGAGGGTAAGGTCTTGCAGGTTGGTAGGGCTGACGAAATTTATGAGGCTCCAGCGAACCGTTTTGTCGCTGATTTTATTGGCGAAACCAATTTTATTACGGGTACGCTTGACAGCACAAAGGGCGATAGTGGCACACTAAAACTGGCCGACGGTCGTAAGCTCGAGGGCAAACTTAAGGGCCATGATTTAAGCGTAGGTGAAAAGGTTAGCATGGCTATTCGCCCCGAGAAAATTCGCTTACAGGAAGTCAGTAACACAGTAAGTGAAGGTACGCAAATTGCTGGAGAAATTGCCGAATCTTACTACATAGGCACTGATACCCGTTACCGTGTGGTTTCTGGGAGTGATATTGATCTGGTTGTCAGGGTGCAAAATTTAAATACAGGTTATAAGTCTATGCTTCCGCCAGGAACCAGGGTCAACCTCTCCTGGAATGCTGACAACGCTACACTGCTGGTTTAAAAGCTTGCTAAACTGGATAAATGAATAAGATTCGCGTTTTAGAACTGTCCGGCTCGCACTACGACATGGGTTATCAGCATGGCCTTAGCTACGCTGACAGCATAAGACACTTTGCCCAAGAGCGCGTTCGCTTAAGCGCGGAGCCTATGTGGACAGGCCAGGCGTTATCTCGTAGCGACGTTCTGGACCTGGCAGATGCTTGTCTCGAAGAGCACCGCCGATACTCTCAGGATCTGGTCGATGAATTGCAGGGCATGGCTGATGCTACTGGCCTATCTTTAGCAGAGCTGATTATTGTTTGTGGTTTTACCGATTTTATAGATACCGTCTACAATGCAGCCAGAGTAAAAGTGCCTGTAGCCGCCCATGAAGGGGCAGATAACTGCACGGCATTTCTGGTACCAAATCAAAAAGCTGTGCAAAACCACGGCTTTTATGGTCAAACCTGGGACATGCACGACACTGCCACACCCCATGTCATTTTGCTGCGTGGTAAACCGCAAAACAAACCTGAATTTCTGGCGTTTACCACGGTAGGCTGCGTTGGCATGATTGGCATGAATAGCGAAGGTGTTGCTATAGGCATTAATAATCTTTCAGGTGATGATGGGAAAATTGGCGTGACCTGGAATTTTGTGGTGCGTAAAGCACTCGAGCAGTCAAATGCCGATGATGCTCTAGCTTGCATCACCGAAGCAAATCTGGCGGGTGCTCACAACTATATGCTCATGGATAAAACTGGCAAAGGCTATAACGTTGAGGCTATGTCAACAACGCAGGTAGTTACTCCTCTGGAAGAGGGGCCACTGGTTCACACCAACCACTGTCTACTCCCCGAAACTCAGCAAGTTCAAAGGGTGAGAGAACAAGCTTCACAGGAAAGTTCAGAAAAACGTCTGAATAGAGGCTATGAGCTTTTAGAGAAAAATGATATCAATGAAAATGACCTGCAAGCTTTGACTCGAGACCCCGAGGCCATCTGCGTGACTTCTAAGCCGCCTCGCCACGTTGAAACCTGCGGCGCAGCCATTATGCGCCCAGCCACCGGAGACTTCTGGGCAGTCTGGGGCTTACCCTCAGAAAATGAGTACGAGCACTTCACCCTCTAAAACCGTCGCTTATCAGGTTAACTGAGCTGTAATTACGAGTGATTACAGCTCTTTTCTTATGCACAGAGCTTAAATCCAAAAATCTGATATAGTTAGAAGCAGATTTTTACAGGCTTTTCGTTTCTGCCCTTCACCTTACTAAAGGGTAAAAAAGCTTAATCGTGTTGAAAGGTAGTATGGCTTCATAACGTTTACAAACACTCGTTACTGAAATAGTTTTAGCCCCTGTGTCTCGAAAATGATTAAGATCGTCAATATAGAACCAAAGTTTGCCAAAGACCTAGAAGAATTACAACGAATTGCTTATCACACCCTGGCCGAAGAAGAACTTCTTCTGGAGGAGCATTTTTTAAGTCATTGTCAGGTTTTCCCTGAGGGCAGCTTTGTTGCTTTAGAAAATGACAAGGTGGTTGGTCTGGGCTCAGGCTTTTTAATCGACTTTGATTTTGAGCATCCTGACCACTCATTTCAAGAAATTATTGCTGGCGGTTACTACACGAACCATGACCCAGAGGGACTCTGGTACTACGGAGGAGATATCAGTGTTCACCCGCAACATCGGCGTAAAGGCATCGCCCGGGAACTCTACAACGCCAGAAAAGATCTGGTTAAAAGACTCAACAAAAAAGGCATTGTCGCTGGTGGCGTACTGCCAACCTATGCCCAGTATAAAGATAAATTAAGTGTTCAGGAGTATGTTGACAAGGTCATCGCTGGTGAGATTTTTGGTCGTACGTTAAGTGTGCAGCTCCGAAACGGATTTAAAGTAAAAGGGCTACTGGAGAATTACATTAAAGACGCAGCTTCAGATAACTGGTCAACCCTGATTGTCTGGGAAAACCCTGATTATTTGCCTGACTGAGCTTCGGTATAAGTGAGCAAAGCCCGGTAAGCCTCGTTAATCTTTTGCACCAGTGAATTGGCAGCTTGCTTTTTTTCCAGATTTTGAAATTTATCAGGATGGTAGATTTTCATGAGCCGCTTGTAGGCCTGTTTAATCTCGGTGGTGCTTGCGCCGTAGGGAAGCTCGAGCACGCTATAGTAGTGCTTCACCTTTGGGTCTTGGCCCTGATAGCTATGCTTTACTTCTTGCCAGAAACTTTCCTGTAAAAAGGGATGATCTTGCACCGTTTTGCCAAGCCGCTCAACTTGTTCTGGCAATTTGGTTAATAGTTTAAACAACAGCCTGGAGGTGCTCATTAGAGATAGTGTACAAAATCCACGAAGCATTATTCGTAACTTTTAAAAATTCTGATGGTGGTAGCATCCCGAACTGATGGTGGTAGCATCCCGAACTGATGGTGGTAGCATCCCGAATGCTCCCATGTGACGCCTTGTAGAGAATAGCCCTTTGTCACGGCTTTAATAGATCTCTATCATTCACACTCGAGCCCCTGCAAAATTCTTATCAATGAAGTTGCATCTTATAGCAGGAACAGCCTTAGCAAAGCCTTTCTGCTGTAGAAATTCAGGTTCAAGTCGAACATCTTTAAGTGCAAGCAACTTGGATAAGGCGTATCAAATAACCTCCCGTAGAGGAATATGCCAGACAGCACCACAGGCCAACCTCAAACGTTATACTGGCAGCCATGCTTTCACCGGGCGAGCTGATTGATAAGCGCTACTTGATAAACGAGCCTTTAGGTCAGGGAGGTATGGCCTACGTTTTTAAGGCGCTGGATCAGCACCTCGACCGAACCATTGCCCTAAAAATCTTACGACCCCACTTAACCGATACGGATCAGGAGCGCTTTCGCCGCGAAATCAAAACGCTTTCCAGTTTGAATCACCCTGGCATTGTGACAATCTATGATTTGGGGCGTGAAGAGCATATTTACTTCACCATGGAACTGGTAGAAGGAGGGCTTTTTACCGATCTTGGCCCCCTCGAGACCGAACCTTCTTCCTTACAGCGTTTCTTACAGGCGGCTATCAGCGTGGCGCAGGCACTGGTCTATGTCCATCAGCGGGGCATTGTCCACCGTGATCTCACTCCTCGCAATATTCTCCTGAATGCCCAGCTCCATCCTAAAGTTATGGATTTTGGTCTGGTGCAACTCGCAGAGTCAACCCGCGAACTGACTCGCACAGGTTTAACCCTGGGAACCCCTCAGTACATGGCTCCCGAACAGGCGCAGGGAGAACTGACCGGGGCCCACACCGACCTTTATGCCTTTGGGGCTGTGCTTTATAAGGCATGTACAGGCGTCAGCCCCTTTGAAGCAGAAAATGATCAGGCCATTTTGTATCAACATGTTTATGGAAATCTGGTACCCGTAAGAGAGCTCAACCCCTGGGTACCCCAGGGGCTCGAGCAACTCATCCACCACTTACTGGCCAAAAAACCCGAAGCGCGTCCTCCTTCAGGACTGGTCGTAGCCGAGCAACTGCGAAACATTATGATTAATGAAAGTATGAAAAGTAGTCAGCAGCGCCTGGCGAGCCCCAGCCAAACGGGTTACTACGCAACTGGGCCTTATGCCAAAGGGTTAAAACTAGCCTGGCAAGAAAAATTACCCGAAGGCCCACAGTGGCCCGCAAGCTTAACCGCCGGAAATGGTTTTTTATTTATTGGCCTTCGCAGTGAAGAGATTCAGGTAAGAAACCCGGCAGATGGCAGTTTGCATGCCAGATTTGAAGCCCCCGACGAAGTGAATATAGCTCCGCTTCTCCTGGACTCGAGCCTGTACTATTTAAGCCGCGACGGAAGCATAAGCGCCCTGATCTGGCCCAGTGGTAAAAAACGCTGGACCAAACAAAATGCCCACGTGGTTGGCATGATCCCGGCAGGGAAAGACCTCTTACTAAGCCGCAAACAATTCCTGGAAAAAGTCAGCCCCGATGCCAAGTCTCTCTGGCGCTATGAATGTGAAAGCCTGGTACGTTCTTTGCCCATCGTCCACCAACTTCAGGCTTTTATCGTTACGCAAGAAGGCTGGGTTCACGCCGTAGATGCGCTCACGGGTGCAGCGAAATACAAAATTCAGGTAGGCGATATGGCGGCAACTCCCAGTGCCTATAACGGGCAACTTTACTTACCCGAACGCAGTGGGGAACTTCATGCTTTTGATCTGGAAAGCAAGGAGGTCAGCTGGACCTTTGATCTTGAAAGTCAGCTCTGGGCTTCCCCCATTTGCTGGCAGGACCGGGTTTATACGGTGAGTTGGGACGGCATGCTTTATTGCCTGAGTAGCAAAACGGGCAATGAAATTTGGGTACAGTCCTTGCATACCAATGTCACGGCCACGCCGGTTATTGCGGCCTCGAGCCTATTCGTCGCCACCGAACAAGGTGAGCTTTTAAGCTTTGATCTTATTAATGGCAAAGTCTTATTCAGGGATAAAGTCAGTTCTAGCCCTATTCAGGCCAGTCCTCTGGTTTTTGGTGATACCGTTGTGGTTGCTGCACTAGATGGCACATTAAAAGCTTACCGAAATCTTTAAAACCGAAATCTTTAAAGTGGAACGACTCGAGCCTCTTGCCGATCATGAGAGCGTTTTTCTACTTTATCGGCAAACATTCTTTGATCGCTAAGCCTGATTAACTCACCGGGACTTTTCGCTTCCTGAGGAAAGGCTGCCACGCCAATACTCACGGACACTCGAGGCAAACCTTGTGCACTTAATCTGACCAAAACAGCATCCAAATGACCTTGAATCTCAGAGAACTTTGGCAGAAGGCGCTGAGCCACCAGCCCAATAAACTCATCACCGCCACTACGGTAGACGGTTCCACAAGACCTGAACTCCTCTTTCATTTCTTTAGCAAAGTGCTGCAGCAGTTCGTCGCCTTTCGCATAGCCCAGGCTGGCATTTATATCTTTCAGCCCGTCCAGATCAAGGGTTACGACCATGACCTCGTGGCTACCTTCTGGCCGCGACAAAGCGCTTTCCAGATCTTTTTCAAAGGCCAGACGGTTGCCCAATCGGGTTAGGGGATCAGCAAAGGACATTTGCTTTAAGTCCTGCCTTACCTGTTCAGACTCGAGCTGCAGTTGAGCAATAAGTTTTTCTTTGGTCTCGAGCTGTTTCTCATAGCGCTCAATAATCTTAAACAAATCGGTAGAGCCCATCATCGTACTGGTCTTTTTGACATTGAGCGCATCTAGCTGCACCAAAGAATCCTGCCAGCTGTCTACCGTTTCTAAATAACGACGTCCTTCTTCACTGGTATAAATGGTTAAACAGGCTTCTACAATTTCAGGATCGAACTGAGCACCGCTTTGTCGTCTGATTTCCGCCAGGGTTTCTTCCATACTCCAGGCCCGCTTATAGGGACGCTCCTGACTCAAGGCATCAAGAACGTCAGCCACGGAGACAATCCGGGCTGCCATCGGAATCGCTTCAGCTGCCAATTTTAGAGGATAGCCCGTACCATCCCAGCGCTCATGATGATAAAGCGCAATCTCTTCGGCCAGTTTTAAAAGCCTTGTTTGCCCATTGGCCAAAATACGCCCGCCAATGGTGGTGTGCTGCCGTATAATCTCAAATTCTTGTTCACTTAACCTGCCTGGCTTAAGCAAAATAGCATCCGGGACGCCAATTTTACCAACATCGTGCAATCGAGCAGCGGTATAGAGCAGCTTGACTTCTTCCTGTGACCAGCCCAGAACATGAGCAATGGCCGCCGCAGTACGACCAACGCGCTTGGTATGCTCTCCCGTATCATCATCACGAAATTCCGCGGCAACCGCCAGCCGGGTAACCACTTCTAAATGAGCAGACTCGAGTTCTCTGGAGCGCTCTGTCACAATCGCTTCTGCTTCAAGCCGGGCTTTTTGCGCCATTTCATTTCTTAGTCTGTACTCTTCGGCTTCGTGCCTCGAGCGCTCGACATCAAAACGAACACTAAGTTGCTTAGTCCGCTTATCGGCCTCTTCGTTGAAAATGAGTTTTTCAACCCGGTGAAACTCTTTGTGATGATGTAGTGCCTTAGCTAAGTCGCCAGTAGTTTCATAGACTTCTGATAGAGATTTGTGAATCTCAAAAATACTTTTGGGGTGCTCGAGTTCTGCTGCCAGAGCAAGGGCCTCGAGCAAATCGGTTTCCGCTTTTTGAAACTCCCCTAGTTCGAGCAGGCTCGAGCCCAGGTTGTGCAAAATTTCTACTTTGACATCGCGCTTTCCTGACTGATCTGCAATCTCCAGTGCCTGAACATAGTATTTGTTTGCTCTATCATAATCTTTTAGGGATTTGTAAACATGACCTAAACCGAGCAAATTATCGATCTTGTAAATAGCATTGCCAGCTCTACTAGCAATTTTAAGAGCCTCGAGGTAAAGCTGTTTTGCCTCATCAACCTCACCGCGAACAAGTCTTAGTTGACCGAGATTATTCAGCACCGCAGACTCGGTATAACTATCTCCCAATTTTCTACAGACATCTCTTGCCTGCACCTGAAATTGTACAGCCTCATCGATATTCCCTATGCTCTGGTACAGAGCACCCAGTTGACTCAATAGAATAGCTTGACCCCGGCTTGGCCGTTTGAGAAGATTGGCTTTTCCATAAGCCAAACTCAAAAAGTTCAGCGCTTCTGAATAATCCCCGAAAAAAGTATAGATCGAACCGATATTACAGTATAAATTCATTATCTTTTCGGTATGGTCTGAATCTTTAACCAACTCTATAGCCTGTTTTAAGGCTTCTACAGCATGCAAGTCCTGACCCTGATAACTAAAAACCGAGGCCTCAAGATTGAGGGCATCAGCCTGTGCCAGCTTATCCTCTATCTGAAGGGCTATATCTCCGGCTTGCCGAAAAATCAGGAGGGCTTGCTCGAGGTTTCCCTGATCTCGCTTTATCGTACCTTGTAAAAGTAAAACGTTTATCTGACCTGTGGGGTCTTGCTCTGCCCTAAACACAACAGATGCTTTCATCAAGAACATTTCTGCAACATCAAAATCGCCTCGAGAGAAATGCTCAGATGCTTGTTTAAACAAGCTAAACGCAACCGAAATCGCCTGATCATGATCAAAAGTATTCATCTCCTTTTGATTGATCGCCAATTCCAGTTCCACTGCCATAAAGTTTTCCCTTCGGATTAAGCTTCTTATTACTTATTTAAGGACCGTATTGAGAAAGGTTTCCAAATTAATACGACCATGACCCAATTTATAAGCAAATTTGCTGTTATTTCCTATGCTATAAACATTAGTGGCGGTATCAACCAGAGTATCAATCAGATCATTTCTAGCAACGTTCAATTCTTCCCCTAGGGCAAGTGCCAGGGCACCAGCTGCAACAGGGGCCGCCATAGAAGTACCTGTCCAGGAAGCAACCATCATATCTGGGGCAGGTCCATAAATGCTTTCACCAGGAGCGGTAAGTTCTACCGTATAACCATAGGTCGAAAAAGGCGACTTTTCATCACCGGCATTAACACTGCCTACGCTAAGACGATTATATGGAGCTGGAAAGTTGGTAAGCGCAACCGAACGGTAAGCTGGAAAGAGCACTTTTTCATCGCCCGAGTTACCCGAAGCAGCTACCACTAAAACACCTGCCTTAGCAGCTTTAGCAATGACATAATCTGTAGCCAGGGAATACTTGTCAGAACCAAGGCTTAAATTGATGATATCAGCTTTCATTTGTAATGCCCAATCAACCGCACTGACTAGATCAGCCATATAGCCCGCACCCTCAGAATTTAAAATGCGGATGGGCAAGATCGTTGCTGAAGGCGCAATTTGTCTGACAATGCCTGCGATAATTGTACCGTGACCATAGGCACCATTGCCTAAATTGCCTTCTTCTTGAGGAAGGGCGTCGCCATCGACATAATCTTTCCATTCACTGGCTGGTGCCAAAGCTTCAAGCAGTGCAGGATGCGTTAAATCTACGCCCGTGTCGATAATGGCAACTTTGACGCCATTACCCAAATTAGGAGCCAAGCCATAAGCTTTATCAAGTCCAATTTGTTTCCAGGACCCCGTATTTTCAGGCATAAGCTCAAATTGACCACTGGCCCATGCTCTGGTTGCGCTTGCCCATGCTCTGGTACCACTGGCCCATGCCCTCGTACCACTGGCCCATGCTCTGGTACCATTCATACCAACTTCATAGTCGCTCGATTTAAAATCTAAAGTATTTTTTTCTAATTTACCATCTGCTAAAGCAGCAAGAGAAATATCATCTTCTTGTTTGAAACTTATAACGGCAAAATCATCTCCCATAACCATAATTTCGCCGCCAAAACGTTCCTTGAGAGAGGCTTCGGTATCACCCGGCTCGAGGTCTACGGTTAAGACATGGCTAACAGACTGACTGGCTTCAGGAAGGCCCGCGGTATTACAGGCAGCCAGAAGCAGCAACAACAGGGCTGCAACAATTGAGAAGATGCGTTTCATAGTTTTTCTTTGACCTCCAGGACAACGTAGTAAACAACAAGTCAAGATAATTTTTACTTATGAAACCTACCACTCTCAAAAATCAACCACGAGATTTCATTACCCCACAATAGTCTTAGCGCTATGACAATATTCTTACAGAGCAAGTAAGTTTTAGTTTTGCTTTTTTGGCCTCGAGACAAACTTGCTTTTTGCATCAAAAAAGCGTAAAGGCGCCTCTTTCCAGTCTTTGGCATAGTCAATACCAATGCGGGGGCTCACCGCAATTTCCTGGGGCATAGGGGCAGGCTCGAGCCAGATTTCTGGGCCTAAAAGTTCTACGCCATTGTGCTCTCTGCTTATCCCCATAGCGCGGCAAAGTTTACCCGGGCCATCGGTTTTAAGCTCGATATTTTCCAGTGGTTCAACCGCTCTGACCAGAACAGCATGAGCACTGTCTTCCTCATCTGCCACAATATTAAACATGTCATACATACCGTAAATCAGGTAAACGTAGGCATGTCCGGGAGGACCAAATAAGGTTTCTGTACGTTTGGTGCGCCCCTTAGAGGCGTGACAGGCCAGGTCAATCTCGCCAAGATAGGCTTCGGTTTCTACAATGCGCCCTTTGCGAAGACCGGCTTCGGTCTGAACACAAAGCGTTTGCCCTAAAAGCTCTCTGGCAAGGCTGTCTGCCGCTCTGGCATAAAAGTCTAAACCGAGCATCTAATTGCGCGGAAAAACCCAATCAGAAAAGGAAGTCAGCACCATGCCCCGAAAAGGAATAAGTAAAATCTTGGTTTCAATCTGACCGTTTATCTCGGTTGGTACAACTTGTCCCTGTTCACGGGTAAAGCTAAGCGCCCACGCCTTTATGGGAAATTCTTTATCTTGCTCTTCAATCGCAAGCTGCCAGCCCGAACCGACTGAGACCAGATTATGAACCGCACAATTAAATTTAAAATTGGGTTCGGCACCCTCATCTTCGTCACGGGTTTCTGGGGGTCTGGGAAGACCGCGGTGCTCGAGCTCTTCTCCCTGCCACTCTCCTGCTTCATCACGGTACAGCCGAATTTTGCTAAAGGCGTACTCGAGCTGGCCCTGCATAATTTGAGTAGACATGATCACTTCACTGGCTTCAGCAAAGGCTGAATCTATGCTGGCAACCAGCGCCTCACAACTTTGCTGTGCAAAGCCCTGACCCAGAACCAAAAGAACTAAAAAACTCAAAACCCTCATCGCCCTATAGTAAAGCGAATGAGGGCTCAAAACCTTAGCTGAGGATGCTAAATATAGTCAATAACCAATGCCCTGGTGCTCTCAGGCAAAGTTTCTTTGCTTAGCTCTGCACTACTGTCAAAGGCAAAATCAACCTCTGCATAATCAAACAGCTTTAAAAATTCAGGAATAAAAAACATGCCCCTTGGCTTGTAACAAAGCGTTCTAAAATGCATGGGTATTACCAGTTTAGGCTGCGTCTCATCAATAATACGCTTAAGTTCCTCGAGGGCTACAACAGGAAACCCGCCTGCCAGCGCCAGCAAAACATCAACGCCTTTAAAAAAGTCCATATGGGCGTCACTAAAAGCATTGCCCATATCGCCCATGTGACCAAACTCTATGCCATCAAGGCTAAAGCGGTACATGCCATTCTGGTCAGGATCGTGCTCATCGTGCTGCAAGTGCTCCATAGCTTCGGTAGCCTTAAACACCACACCATGACTTTCATAGCTACCACCCTTTTGGGCTACCGTTAATGCATTGATGACTTCAGCACCTTCACGCTTGGGAACCAGATGATGGTTGCAATGAAAAGAGTCATTATCACTGGACATAATGATCACGTCTGCAGCGTCAGGGAAAGGCTTAAATCCTGAGGTTTGGGGGTCGTAAGGGTCAGTGACAATACGCAGACCCGACGCTGACTCGAGCCCAAAACTTGCCTGTCCGTACCAGGTAATTTTCATAGATACTCCTTCAAATGAACTTTAACTATACTGCAAACACGTCTAGGCGTTGGGCAAGAGCAGGATTTTGGCGTCTGCTCTGGCCTCGAGCCGCTTAAAGGCGTCCTTGGCATGAGCCAGGGGATAAGTCGCTGAAATCATCGGTTTCATATTTAAACTACCCGAGGCCATTAAGCGAATGACATTGGGGAACGTACCATGTCCCGCATGTCCTAAAGAACCTGCAAGCTGCACCCCACGTACCTGATAATGCTCAAGTGAAAGGGGGGTTGGCCTTTCTGAACGCCCGATGTGCGTAATGGTTGCCCCTACCCCCAGGCCCATCTTGAGTGGCGCAAGTGTTTGTGCCGGAGCACCGGCAGCTTCGACCACAAAATCAACGCCGCGACCATAGGTCAGGTCCAGCAAAAGCTCATTAAGGTCAGCAATTTTTGTGGGGTCATAGCTACTGGTCGCCCCCATCTTTTTTGCTTGCTCGAGCCGTGTTGCACTTACATCAAACGCAATGATCTGGCTGGCACCCGCTGCCTTTGCCAGGGCAATCGCAGCCAACCCGATAGGCCCACCCCCAAACACCACACAGTAGTTACCTGGTTTCCAGGTGGCAATTCGGTTAAACATGGCATGATAGCTCACACCTGTTGGTTCAACCATAGCTGCAAGTTGCAGGGCTTCTTTGTCATCGCCTAAGCGCTCAGCTAATTCGGTGATTTTCCAGCAGTATTTGGCTTTTACCGCAATGTACTGCGCCATTGCCCCAGGGGTGGTGAAGCCCAGTTCTTCCATGTTGGTACAGTGATTTACTAAACCTTTGCGGCAAGCATCGCAAAGCCCGCACCACTGAATTTCTTCGGCAGTAACGAGATCACCTGCAACCAAATCTCTGACCTCTTTGCCAACTTCTACCACTCGCCCGGAAAACTCATGCCCCAAAATATTGGGAAAGCGTGTCAGACCAGGGTAAAGAATGTAACCCTCGCTATCAGACTCATACATATGCATGTCACTGCCGCAAATACCAACTGCTGCTACCTCGAGCATCACCTCATCGGGTGCCAGCTCAGGGTCAGGCAAGGTCGTCACGTCAATGTTTGGATGTTTCCATACAGCTGAACCCGTCTGGATCTTGCGTGTGGCTTCTTCCTGCTCTGATAGCTTATAACTGGGCTTGGGCTGCCAATCTGCCTTAAGTTGCAGTGCTTTCATCTTACTCCTTGCTGGCTCGAGCCTTTTTTGGTTTATGAGCTATGATACCTCTCAATGTCCACGAAAACCCCTTATCTGGAGGCTAAACCATGCTAAAAGGTATATTACCCATTCTTTTTATGCCCTTTACCCCTGACGGAGAACTTGACGAAAAAGGCCTGCGCCAAATTACTCAGTTTGAGCTGAGTGGCGGCGTAGATGGTATTGGCATAAATGGCTTTGCCACCGAGGCTTATAAACTAACCGATCAGGAGCGTGAGAGAGCTGTTGAGATTGTCGCTAAAGAAGTGGCTGGCGCGGTTCCTCTTATCATCGGAATAGCCCCCGGTAGTACCGAAGCAGCCATTAAGCAGGCCAGGCATTTTGCCAAGTACAGCCCTGCTGCACTCATGGTTTTGCCCCCCGCCACTATGGATAACGGTCATCAGGCACTTGTTGACCATTATGTACGGCTGGGTCAAGCCAGTGACACGCCGATCATGGTGCAGCAATCTCCGCATATTCCGCAGTATCGCCACTGTGGTCTGCCTGCCGAACAACTGGCAGAAATGGCGCAGCGTTCTGACGCCATTCAGTACTTCAAAATAGAAGGTCCTGGCGCACCAGAACGCATGGCAGCCCTTCATGCTCTTATTGGCGAGCTCGAGCTTGGTTTGTTTGGCGGCGGCGGTGGTATCACTTTTCCCGATGAACTCAAGGCAGGAGCCAGTGGTGTTATTCCAGGGGTAGGCTTTAATGAGGTCTTTATTGCTGCCTGGAAAGCCTATGGTGAAGGCAATCATGCCGAAGTCATGAATATTTTAACCAGGCATCAGCCTCTCGTTGACGCGGTGTCGGGCAAAGGTCATGAGTATTCACTTCATGCGCGCAAAGTACTTATGCAGCGCGCTGGCTACATTGACTCAGCCCATGTTCGCGGCCCTACAGTAGCGTTTACCGAACATGATGCCAATCACATTTTTGCTGTTGCTGACAGGTTTGACTTATGCATAGGTCAGAGCTAGAACTACATGCTTATCGCTGCTGCAGTGCTCATTATCTTGATTGCGCTAGCCCATTCTTATCTGGGGGAAAAATACATCATCATGCGTTTACTGCGTTATAAGCACTTACCCAAACTCTTTGGCGATGATAGTTTTACTCGCACTACCTTAAGGTTTGCCTGGCACTTAACCACTGTCGCCTGGTTTGGCTTTGCCTATTTGCTCATTGCAGTCACTGCCCAAGCTGAGCCCGGACAGAGCTTGCTTATAACTACGAGCTGGGTGTTTGCCTCGAGTGCCCTCTTATCTCTAATTTTCACCAGGGGCAGACATTTATCATGGATTGTCTTTAGCGCTATCGCTTTACTTTCCAGGCTGGCTTTAGCTTAATCCCCATCATCAGCCTGACCGCCCATAATCACTACCCTCGGCGTGAGTTTGGCAATGCGCTTAATAAGAACGTCTTCCTGCAAGTCCATGACCATCTCAATATCTTTATAAGCCTGATAGGTTTCATCTGGACTCAGACCAAAGTGCAAGATGTCAGAGGTTTTCATATGTCTTTGAAAAGCCCCTTCATCGTGATCTTTTTTGGCCTGGGTACGTGACACCCAGCGACCGGCACCGTGGCTCGAGGAATGCAGGCTTGCCTCATTTCCCAAACCCCTTACCAGATAGGACGCTGTTCCGCTTGTTCCAGGGATGATGCCCAGTCTACCCACTTCGGCAGGCGTTGCCCCTTTACGGTGAATGACTTCGTCACCCTCGAGCCAGGCATAATTATGGCGATTCCAGACTGTTTCTTTAATTTGCAAACCCGCTGCACTAGCAAAGTGCTCATGAATCAGATCATGGTTGGCCTTGGCATAGTCGCCCATAAGCTCCATGCTTAACCAGTATTCTTTACCAGCATCTTCTTCAAGGGAAAGCCACTCATAGCCTTTGGGGATGCCTCTGGCGACATGCTTGGTATAGGTTTCAGCTCTTTTGACAAACAAGGTTGCCAGCTTATGCCCGGTGCCTCTACTACCACTATGGGTCATAAGGCAAACAGCAGTTTCTCCGGCCTTGTAATCACCAAAATCCTCGACAAATTCAACGGTCAGTAAATCGGCAAAGTGATTGCCACCCCCACTGCTGCCAAGTTGTATCATGGCTTTTTCGTGCAGATTTTTTAAGTCTCGAGTCTCACCCCAGCGAGGATCAAACTCAATATCATGCTCTCTTTTGCCGCTGGCAAAATCTGCCCCTAAACCAAACGAGGTTTCTGCGTAGAGGTGTTTGGCAAGGCTCTCCCTGTGCTTTTCAAACTCAGCCACCGAAAGATCCAGCAGACTTAGCTGCACCATACAGGAAATGTCATAACCAACAAAAGACGGCGAAACGGCTCTCTCCAGACTGACCACGCCACCTATCGGCAAAGCGTAACCCACATGGGCATCGGGCATGAGTGCCCCCCGTTTAGCAACAGGCAGTTTAAGAGCGTCATAAATTTGTCCCTCAGCCCCCTGGGGAATATGCTCACCAATAGTGCCAAAGATAGCGAGTGGCGCAGCTTTGGCATTTGGTCTTAAAAAACTACGGGGGTTAAAGGTTTCGCTGACATAGGCAAGGACCTCAGCCTCACTGGCCCCTGGATGTTGTTTCACCCATTTGCTTACGGCTTTGGCAATCTTAGGATAATTTGGGTGATCATGATAGTCGATCAGTAAGACATGTGTGTTCATCATTTAGTTCCTCTACAAAATAAAAAAGAAGGATGCCTTAACATCCTTCTGGAAAGTTGGTTTTTGCAACTCATTAGTTCACAAAAACGTCTGCCTCCAAAAGGGTTTTGGCGCTGGAATCCAGATTGCGGACTATCCGCTTAAAGCAAAAAAAGCTACGCATCGGCTAGAGAGTAGCAACCCTAAACACATCTGTCAATACTGGAAATCTGGCGAAAACTATGCCTCGAGGCATTCTTTAGATAAACTATTCTCGTGAATATCGGCATTTTGTTGTTTCATGAGGTCAGTGAACTAGATGTGGTTGGACCTTTTTCAGTGCTAAATACTGCCCTGAGATTTTTGCCTGAGGACGATAAAACTCAGGTTTTTACCATTGCCAAATCACGCAATTCAGTGCAAACGTCTAATGAAATGACCATAACCCCCCTTTACGCTTTTGCCAGCGCTCCTCCTTTAGATGTGCTGATTGTACCGGGGGGGAGAGGCATTGATAAGGCGCTCCGGGACAGAGCCATTGCCAGCTACCTACCCCTTGTCATACCCAAACTCAAACTGAGTGCCAGCATTTCCAGTGGGGCCTTGCTTCTAGGGCATTATGGTCTTTTGAGAGGAAAAACAGTCACCACTCATCCGGAGGTCATGTCAAGGCTCGAGGATTACGAAATCTTGCGTGCCTCAAAAGATAGCGTGGTCTATGACGACAAAGTCTGGACGAGTAATGGCAGCGTAGCAGGCATTCAACTGGCTTTTGAACTGTGCAAAGGTCTCTTTGGCGACGGCATAACCGCAAAAGTTGCCGATGTACTGAATGTACAAACACTGCAAGGCCAGCTTTTTTAGCGCTTTTTTCTCCATTACAATTCTTCAGAGATGTAGCAATATTTAGTACTTCAACCCTCCTAGAGTCTTTTTAAGCTTATTATTTAGCGCCATTTTGTCAAAACAAACAGGGTGGATTCCAGCCTTCGCTGGAATGACGAATGAAAAAGCAACCTTATTGTCACGGCCAACATTGAATTGACTTTTTGGGGGTAATCTGGCAATGACTTACCTTTGTCACTAGTTATTGGCGTTAGGCTAGGTTTGTGGCAAGTCCCGAAGCGCTAAGTTTTCATGCAAACTACAGCAGTTGGCTAAAAAGTTTGGAAGGCTACGATGAGCAAATAGCCGCTTTTAGCTTTTTTCCGCCAAGGGCAAGTGCTGACAGGGTGAGGTATGAAGGCAAGTTTCAATCCCTGCTAGAACACTTTAATATCAGTCCCTATAAGCACCAGGCAGAAGCTCTAATGATGACAGAAATGGGCCATCATGTGGTTGTAGCTACGCCAACGGCATCGGGAAAATCTTTAACTTATCAGATACCAACACTTTACGCTTTAAGTAGTGATAAAACAGCGCTTTACCTCTTCCCTACTAAAGCACTCGCCCACGATCAATTAGACAAATTAAAGGCCATGGCAAAGAGACTCGAGCTAGAGGCTAGAGTGGCTACCTACGACGGCGACACCCCAACAACCGAGCGCAACCGCATTCGCGAAGGCGCAGGCTGTATTTTGACCAATCCAGACATGCTGCACTACGGCATCTTGCCCTATCATGAAAAATGGGCCGGGTTTCTGGCAAGGCTCGAGTACCTGGTCATAGATGAAATGCACGCTTACCGTGGTGTTATGGGCACCCATGTTGCCAATATCCTAAGGCGACTTTTACGTCTCGCCTGGCACTACGGTGCCCAGCCTAAAGTCATCGCAGCCAGCGCTACCATTGCTAATGCCAGCGAACACGCCTTTAACCTGACAGGCTTAGAAACGCTGGCCATCAGTGAAGATGCTGGCCCCAGAGCCGCAAGAGAACTCGTGTTCTGGCAACCCCCGCTAATTAGTGAAAACGGCGAAGGGCGGCGGCGCAGTGCCAACACCGAGGCGGCGTGGCTGGCAGGTCACTTTGTTAAAGCAGGTCTAAAAAGCATCTTTTTTTGTAACTCGCGTAAATCTGCCGAACTTTTAAAACGGTACAGCCTGAACTATCTTGACGGTGATGAAGCGAACCATCTGCAAAGCTACCGGGCAGGCTACACCAGCGAAGATCGGCGCCTTATCGAGCAAGGCTTTAAAAAAGGCAATATAACCGTACTGACCGCTACCAGTGCCCTCGAGCTTGGGGTAGACATAGGTGGGGTGGATGCCGTTGTGCTGGTAGGCTACCCTGGCTCGATGACCTCACTCTGGCAACGGGCAGGTCGTGCCGGACGGGGCGGCAGCCGAGCCCTCACTCTCATGATCGCAGGTGATGACCCTCTTGATGAATATTACTTGAGTCACCCGGATTTAATCACCGAAGGCAAAGTAGAAAAGGCGATTGCTGACGCCTTTAATACTGAAATCCATCCTTTACATGTGGCCTGTGCTGCGGCAGAAAAACCCATTGCCGAATCTGAGGGTTATGTGGCAAAGTGGCTCGAGCCCTCCCCGAACTCAAAACTGGTTAAGCGCAAAGACAAGTGGTTTTATCTGGGCAAATATCCGCACAAACAGGTCAATGTGCGCGGCACGGGCGGCAAACGCATCATTCTAAAAGACGGCTTTGGCACAACAGTTGGCATCAGCGATTTTGAAACGGCCCTGCGTGAACTGCACACAGGCGCGGTTTATTTGAGTCAGGGTGAAACTTTTCTGGTTGCCAAGCTTGACTTAGGGGCAGGCGTAGCAACCCTGGTACCCCATATCGAGGACTACTATACTCAAACGCGGTCGGTCACCGAAATTGAAATTATTGAAAGCGAATTTCAGCTTTATGGTGTGACGATTGGCAGAGTGCGGGTATCGACCGAGTACACCAGCTATGTCAAAAAACGCTATTTCCGCGAGACCATTTTAGACGAGCGCTTGCTTGACTTACCTCAGGTAGCCTACAGCACCCAGGCCCTCTGGTTTGATGTCTCTGAGGTTAAATTTAGCGTGCCACCCCAGGACTTAGCCAGTGCCATGCATGCCCTCGAGCACACTCTTATTGGCCTGCTTCCGGCCTTTGTTCTCTGTGAGCGTGCCGATGTCGGCGGGGTATCTTATCCGATTTACCCGGCAACCGGGCAACCGCTCATTTTTATCTATGACGGCTATCCGGGTGGTGTTGGTTACAGTCGGGCAGGGACAACGGTTTTTTTAGACTGGCTAAAGGCTGCCTATGAGCTTTTAAGTGAGTGCCCCTGTAAATCTGGCTGTCCGCGCTGCACGCTGTCGCCCAAATGCGGCAACGGTAATCAGTATCTTGATAAGCATGCGGCAAAGACCCTCGCCCATGAATTGCTGACTTATTTGACTCGAGTTTATGGCAAAGAACGAAACCTCAATTAGCTATGCGTTACCCCTAAGCGTTTAAGCAATTCCTCAATTGGTTTATCACTGATACGCCGTGTTTCGCAGGCTTCAGTATTTTTGCACAGTGAAACATAAAAAAAGTGCCGACCTTTTGAACCGGCAACCTCAGCACGATAAAGTTGCAAATAGTAGCGATTGCCGCTGTGCTGACAAAAATCACAGCAAAGGGTGGTACTGGCATTTCCTGAGGGCTGAACAGGGCTTAAGCTTATAAGATCTTGCCCTTTACTGTTAGCAATGATGATTTGACCATCATGATTTTTAAGGTCATAAGCGCTTGAAACAGGAATAAGCTGCTCCCGAGTTGCAGGAAAAAACTCGAGTACGATTTCCCTTGCGCTATAGGTCTGCTGTGGTTCGTCACTCACCGTAGTCAACTCCTTTAAAGCATCCTTAAACTGACGGTTGCTGCTTTGGTAGCCAGGGACAAACGAAATGAGATGACACTACGTTTTATAACCCTCTCTACCTAAAACCTAGTAACCCGTCTTAAATCAGTATAACGCCTCAACGTTTTTCAACAAGGTGATTTCATGCTGCATGCTACGCTTAAAAGCCCGTCTTCAAACAGCTTATTTTGCTATACAAATTCTTACTTTGCTCTGACACATATAAAAAATCAGACAGTTTCCTCCTTTAGCTAAAGCCTTTATGAAGAAATGCATGGAGGCTAAAAAAAGGCCCTGCTACCTTAACGATTGACTCTGTACACCAACCCTTACCGGAGTCTAAGTACTTCCTTTGTGGTTGTTTAGCAGGGCGATGCGGCCCCCTCAGCTCAGGCTCGAGGGGGTTTTATTTGTTGTGAGATTTATGTAAGACCTTTTGCGCTACAACTAGACTGGTTAGCTCTGTTTCCTTGGCCTTTGCTACGAAAGGAACTTCATGTTAAGAGGCAAACATCAGTCAGGTATAGCCCTCATAAGCGTGCTCTTTATTGCAGTCGTGCTTATGATTCTGGCGTCTATTTTTTCTTCCGTCATCACTTCCGAAAACCAGTCAATGGCCAGTAATAAACTGGTAGATATTGGTGTACAAGTCGCCGACGGCATTTCAGAGCGGGCGCGCATGGTCATCATTGATGAGTACAGAAACAGCGCCCTTACCAATGAG
Organism: Trueperaceae bacterium; assembly: GCA_020431825.1. Lineage (GTDB taxonomy): Bacteria > Deinococcota > Deinococci > Deinococcales > Trueperaceae > JAHEBB01. The sequence goes on from JAGQHN010000025.1 coordinate 47,475, forward strand.
GCCTTCCTCAAAAAACTCTATGAGGGAAATTATAGTGGCATGGCGATAGATCAGGTCTTTAGTACCAGTCTTGATGGCTATAATGCCAAATGGAAAATCAGTGCTGTCTCACAGCCCGATAGCGATCATCTTTGGGTAGAAATCGCAACCACAGCGACCACACCAAAGGGCGCTCAAACCGTCATTAAACGCATTGGCTTTGGCACTTCAAATATATTCCAGCTAGCTATGCTGGCAGACAATACCGACTGCATGTACTGCCACCTTAAGGTAAATGGGGATGTGGGCTCACTCAAACAACTTGCACCCGGGTGGTCAGGTGCCAACTCTGGAAAAACCTCAACCATTAATGGCAAGGCTTATGTCGCACCAACGGGGGTTACTGGTGTAACCGGCTACCGCACTGACGGAAATACCAGTGTGAATGCAAGTTCAGCCTCAAAGATCAATGATGCAGATTTTACTGGGGGCGTTGAAACAGACTATAGCGGTGACAAATTACCAAAGGATGAAGATGGCGATGGCATTCCAGATTTTCCTGCTCTAACCAGAGAAATGATGGCAGGTAATTCGTATGGCACATTAACAGGTGGCGAAAAAATAATCGGCATCCCCAGTGGGAGTACTTTATCCAGCCTGCCAGCGAGTTCTAATCTGACCACAATTAAAGGTAAATATGATGGCAACCTTATTTTAGAGGGTACTGCAACCAACCCAATCAATCTTGACGAAGATATATATGCCAGCGGCGATATTATTATTAAAGGATATGTAACTGGTCGCGGTGCTCTATATGCTGGTCGCAATATCTACATAGCAGGCGACCTTATAAATGTGAACCCGGCCGATAAGCCTGGGCAGGGTGTTTGCTCGAGCACCACCGATGCAGACGCCTGTGCCCGTAAAAACATTGCCGCGGGCAAAGACGAAACCCGTCTGGGTGCCAGAGGCAGCATTATTCTGGGTGACTATACCGAAACCACTACAGGTGGCAATCCCAATCTCTGGCGAGATATGCAAGCACCCGACTTTTTCCGCTCCCAGTTTGGCTTTCAGACAGGAACTCCCAAGTACTATGACAAGCGCAACGGCGATGAGCTTTTTGAAATTGGCGGGGTTTTCAAAAATGTTGACGGTACGGTGGTCTCTGCTGGGAATATTGCTAAAGGCAGTTCAGGCGTTGATGGACAAACCGCTTATGACTACAGCTTCAAACCCGGTACCGTAACCAATAGTGGTGATTTTCAGGCCTGGTTAGGTGATGATCTGTATCAGGACTTTTTAGGAGATGAGGTACGAGGCTATAACCTCTGGCGCTATGACGTTAATAGCTCGAGCTACGCTAGCTCCACCGAACTCTTGACCGAATTGCAAACCCAATTTGCAGGGTCTACGGCTTCTGACGCCTCTCTGCTTGAGATCGCTGACGCTTTAAAGGCAGGTAACACCACAACCATAGATTTGAAAGATATCAATGGCGTTTCCGTAGGGGAAGTTAATGTACGACCTAACCACATAGATGTCATAACAGACACAAAGCAAACCGTTACCAAACAAACCAAAAAAGTCGACGCCTTTTTGTATGCCAACCAGCGCATCGCCGGAAAAGCCTTTAACGCGCCCATGGTCATTAATGGCGGTATGATTGCCAAAACCCTTGGCGTTTTAGCACCTGGCGTTATGGACTTTGCAATGTACGGTGGTTTTAAACCAAGCGCCAGCCGCTATCAGGCGCTAGATAACATTGACTGCTCGAGCTCTAGTTCAGCTGACCTGATTGGCGCTCCAGCACATGAGCCAGACGCCGTTGATTGCAGCCTTACCATCAACTATGACAACCGCATGAAAACCGGTGGCTACAGCTATAACTTAATTGCCGCCAAACTGGGTCAGACACTGAGCTGGAGCCTCGCTGATAAGCGTACGGACCGAGTGGAGTAAGCATGTCACTAAATAAACTTCCAATGCCTCTTGTTATTGTTATGACCAGTCTGGTTGTACTTGCCCTGCTTTTTGCCTTAAGACCCCGCTCGAGTTCAGTGGTTGCCGCAAGTGGCCCTGTTTATGAACCAGACCTTAACTCGAGCACCACAATTACTATCAATGGACAAACCCTTCAAAGTTTGGGATCTGAGCGCATTATCCCGCTTAGCTGGACACTGGCAAGAGACATTAACAGTGCTCAGGTTTATGCCATTAGTCGTAGCAAAACAGGAATTTCGCTCATCATGATTGACGGTAGCGAGAAAAAACTAAGTAGTCCAGAAATAAATCAATTACCCGCCGATTTACAACTAAGGATACGCTATGAGAACCCGAACTAAGGGCTTTAGCCTTGTTGAACTGCTCCTGGTTATAGCCGTTTTAGGCATTCTACTATCCATAGGGGCTATCACTTTAAACAAAGTCATCAAAACACAAAAGCTTCAGGAAGCTACGGTCACGCTGGCCGAGAATCTCAGGCAGGCAGGTAACCATGCCAGGCTCGAGAGCCGAACTGTAAGAGTAAAAGTCAGTAGCAGCGGCATAAGCTGGGACTATGGTACCGATGCCAGCCAGTTTAAAAGCGACAAAATACCCTACAGCGCAAGTATAAGTCCAGCTGCCACCATCACCTTCTCTGGTCGCGGGCTTCCGCTAGCAAGCTCGAGTTTCACTGTTGGGCTTTACAGCAAAAGTAAACAGGTCTTTCTTTTACCCACAGGAGCCGTGATAAGTCGATGAAACGTTCTCGTTCTGGTTTTAGCCTTATAGAATTAATGATTGCGGTTGCGGTTTTTTCAGTCGTTATGCTTCTTATGAGTGGCATTATTGTCAATGGGCTCAGGGTAAGAAAATCAAACAGTTTTGAGGTAAGGGCTCAGGTTTATGCCAGTACCTATTTGCAGAAAATAAAAAATCACTGGTTGAACAATACGATGTTTAATGCCGGAAATATTCAAGTATTGCCCCCCCCAGATGGCCTTGTTACCCCTAGCTTTACGATGACTTGCGCCAATCTCGATGGCAGTACCATAGCTGTCACCAATGTTTTAACGTGTGATGATATCCCACCACCCTTAAGACGATTAAGTATAGATGTCTACGATACAGAAGGTAAATTGCGAGCTCATCTGGTCACCGAAATAGGAAATCCCAGCCCATGAAAAAAGCAGGTTTTACCCTTACCGAAGTGCTTATTGCTATGGGCATTTTTGGCGTCTTAATGACCGCCATGACCATGTTCTTTATTGGCAATCAAACCGTGGCAACCCAGCAAATCAGTTCAGCAGCTACCGAAAACAATGTTCGTCTTGCCCTTTTACGCATAAATGAAATTGTTTCTCAGGCAAATTACATATATCCAGCAGGTCAGACCCTGCTGCTCAATGGTCAAAGCTACACAACAGGTAAAAATGCTTTAGCTGTCCTTATACCCGAAGGAACAACCTACTGCGAGGAAACTGCTACTGATGGTGAAACCTACTGTGGCTTCCTCTTCAGCGTTGAAGATCGTAGCACCTACTCGAGTATTCTGGGTGCAGACACAGGCACAACAGGTAAGGTTGTAGCTGAGCACCGCATTACGGGTATGAGCTGGCCACAGCACACTCTCCCAAGCCTCAACTGGCCAACCACCAACCATGTTTATGCTCCGGTGGCAGATTCCGTAAGCGATAACACCTCGCTTGGTGAAGACCTCGAGGCTGCCAGCTTTATCAGTTTTGACCGCGACACCTTTGACTACGGTTTGGGTACTAATACCAGTCTAGCCAAAGCTCTCATAAAAACGGTAAACAGCACCATTGAAGTTAGCTTTACTTTTAAAGGTCAACCTATAAAGACGATACGCTCGAGCTACATTTTAGCCAGAGCTATCCCCCGAGGGGCCCTACCCCATCCCAATTAAAAGACGAGCGGTTAGAGCCGCTCGTTTGCTTTAGAGTTGTTTACTAACTTAGGGCAAAAAGACATCCATAACAATGTCTTCAACACTTGGCTGAACCGCATAATCAGGGCTGGGTGGACTGGTATCGGCCTGACTTGATTCAGGAAAACGTACCGTAAAAACATTCCAGCCGGGTGCCAGGTTTAAATCAACGCCACGACCCGAAAGCGTCACAGCCTTATCAACATAAATCAGGGTGAAAAAACCAATGGGATTTTCTAAACTGGGCACGCCAATAAAGAAGGCATCGGTGGTGCGGTCAAAGACTTCATTACCGTTGGCATCTACATACATATTGACGCGGGCAAGAGCAAAATTGACACCTTCAGAAGGGTTGATCGTGTATTCATTTTGTAGACCTGGCAACAAAATAGAACCATTACGCATTACGCTGAGCTCACTGGCCTCTAAGGGCTTGGTGGTTATGCTAAACGTTCCGGCAACCGGACTTGCATTTACCACCTCACGTTGCCAGACACCATCGCGGTCTACGACATGAATCGCAACCCTGGTTCCTTCGGGAACGTCACCATCCGTTTTGATGATGCCACTCAGGGTTGCTTCTTGTTGGGCCAAACACAAACTGCTTAGTAAAGCAATAATAATTATCAAGTGTTTCATAACGTCATAACTCCAGACGACGCATCTTAGCATACCGACGCGAGCTGTAGGTTCACTGGCTATTCACCTAGTATTAATGCTAAGAACAGGCAAATTAGTCCAGCCTCTTGCCCAGTCTATGTTAAATTTTTTCTGTCAATCGTGAGAATGCTTTATATGTTTTAAGCTTATACGGCTTAAGCTATAGATGGGAACCGCTGAGCAAAGCTCTGTGCTATTACGAATATCCGTAGGTGGGCTTCTCAGGTATAGTAATTTCACGATGAAACCAACAGAACCCTACCTGGCTCGAGCAATCTCTTTTGTCGAGCTTTTTGAAAAACAAGGCTGGCGACTCAAGGTCTACAGCATTTTGCACCCTGACAAACAACTAAATCCCGACTTAATTAAGGCCACCGAAGAAACGGCTTTCTCTTTCTTGCCTCAACCTGCTGTTACTCCACGCCACTATGGTCTTGGCTTTATCAGCGTGCATCAGGGCAAGAGTTATGACTTTGTCACGGTAGCTTACTGGGCCTATGACAGCGAGTTAAGACATCAGACCTATATGCGGCCTTCAAGCAGCAGCCAGAGGCTCGAGCCTGTCAGTGGTGATGAACTGTCCTATGACGTCTGGGATATTAGACTCCTCGCCTTTGAAAGGGATGCCTGGCTCCAAAATGTTTTGCGCTCTCCCAAACCTGACCTCGAGGCTTATTTACAAGAAAGGCTGACAGAAACAGTTTAGCTACTACCGACCAGCTAAAAAGCCTGCGCTTGCAGGTTTTTTTAAGGCCGCTTAATCCTTTTCACAACTCAATAAACTCAGATACGCTAAACTAACCTATGGATGAGTTTGAACTTATTCATGAGTTTGAAGACCGTCATTTAGCGTATCTGATCTATGA
>JAGQHN010000260.1 GCA_020431825.1 Trueperaceae bacterium
TTTGTTAGCTTGGTTGTACTTAGTTGCTTTAAGTCCTGCACGAAATCTGGAGCTAAAAAATTTATAGGGTTTAAAGGAGTTGTATGCGTTTAAAGGATAAGGTAGCGCTTATTACAGGGGCTGGAAATGGAATTGGCCTCGAGACCGCTCTGCTTTTTGCAGCTGAAGGTGCGGCAATAGTCATTGTAGATGTCAACGATCGAGCAGGTGAAGCTACTGCTAGCAAAATCACAAGTGCAGGTGGCAGGGCCAGCTTCATTCATGCTGACGTTTCCAGGGCTGCTGACTGTGAAGCCATGGTAGGTCATGCTGAAGAGACTTTTGGTAAACTCAACATTTTGTTTAATAACGCCGGAATCTCTCATGCCCAAGATGATGATGCGATGAGTACCACCGAAGATGTCTGGGATTTAACCTTTGCCATTAATGTGAAAGGGGTTTATTTAGGTTGTAAATACGGTATTCCTGCGCTTAAACGTGCAGGTGGCGGTGCGGTTATCAACACAGCGTCTTTTGTGGCTCTGCTCGGGGCTGCTACGCCGCAACTTGCTTATACCTCGAGTAAAGGTGCAGTCTTAGCTATGTCACGCGAATTGGCCATGATCCATGCCCGGGAAAACATTCGGGTTAATGCGCTTTGCCCGGGACCCCTAAATACTGAACTCCTTATGAAATACCTCGATACGCCAGAAAAGAAACAGCGCCGCCTGGTACATATACCAATGGGCCGATTTGGGGAAGCCAAAGAAATGGCTTACGCGGCTCTTTATCTGGCATCAGATGAAGCGTCGTTCGTGACAGGGACCGCATTTACAGTTGATGGAGGAATAACCTCAGCTTATGTTACGCCTGACTAGTTGATGTTTGAAAATGTAAAGGATTTGGCCCCTCAAAACCGCCATTCTGAAAGGTGTAGCGAAGGGTTTCAAGGTCACTCTGGTAACTTACGCCCTCTTCATCAACAAATTCTGCCATATTTTTTTGCCGCATAATGGGCGCGCGAATTTCTTCTAAAAACTGTTCCTGCAAGTTTTCTGGCAAATTTGCCAGATGCTTGCGGTAAAGCATTGATTTTTTCAGTGCGACATTTATCCAGGGCTTTTGCAGCCAGCGGTTAAGTAAGAGAATTGCCTGCACCAGATTGCCAAGGGCAAGGCCAATCCATACACCGTTGATACCGTAGCCCATTTTTAAAGCCAGGATATACGCAACAGGTACCGACACAAACCAGCGACCAATCATGGTGAAAAACATACTTCTCAAGGTGTCGCCTGCCCCTCGCAATGCCCCATTACTGACCATAGCAATGGCCACAAACATATAAGAAAGACCGTTAATTCTTAAATAGCTGCTGCCTGCCGACAAGATGGTCGCTTCGGCTGTTGGTTCAAAGAGCAAAACCAGCTGTGGGGCAAAGAGCATTAGGGGCAAAGATAAAATGAGCATCAGGAAAACGCTAAAGAGTATTGCGATATTGCCCCGGAGTTGCGCCTCCTTGGTTTGCCAGGCACCCAGGGAACTGCCTATAAGGGCAGTAGCTGCAACGTTTATGCCAAGTACTGGCATGGTGGCTAACGACTCTATCTGACTACCTATTGCGAGGGCAGCAGCACCAAAGGCGCCGGCTGAAGTCGATGTAACAATGCGCACCACAAAAACCTGAGTCATATTGCGAACGATGCCCTGTAAACCAGAAGGAACGCCAATGCCCAGAATGTCTTTAAACATGGCAAAGTTAGGCCGGTAATCAAAACCTTTTAGCTTAATAACATTACGACCACTGTAAAAAAGAATAATGCCTAAAAGGGCGCCAATGCCCCTCGAGACCACCGTGCCAAGCGCTGCCCCGTCCAGGCCAAGCTCAGGAAAAGGACCTGGGCCAAACATAAAAATATAATTCAGCAAAACATTAAACGAGTTGATGATACCCACCAGGATGAGAGGGGTTACCGTATCACCTGCACCCTGCATCAGGGCGTTAATGGAGAAATTGAGCGTTAGAAAAATCCCGCCCAGAAAATAAATATGCAGGTAGCTAACACCGTGCCTTATGACTTCGTCGCTGCTACCACTGCCTAAAAAGGTCAGGATGGGTTCGGCAAACAGTAGACCAAAAAGACTAAGGGCAATGCCAAAAAAAAGCGCCAGAATTAGGGTCTGGCGGCTAACAAAGCTAAGTCCTTCGGCGTCTCGTCGCCCTTTTGCCTGAGCTGCCAGTGACATGGTTCCTGCTGTTACTGAGAGTACCCCTACCAGGACCAACATTCTGATGACCTGACCCATTCCTATGGCAGCGACTTCTAATGGACCAAGTCGTCCGACCATAAAGATGTCTATAACATTCACCAGAGTTTGTAATAAGTTGGTGAAAATTACGGGAAGGGCGAGTCGCCAGACGTCATTGATGATGGGTAAGAACTGTCTCGAGCGTAACAACATCCATAAAGTTTACGCCCGTGAATTTAAATCTGTTGTTCGGTAAACGTACAATTGTTGGTGGTATTACCCTGTGTTGGTGGTATCATCCTGAAGTTGTTGGTGGCATCCTGACATTTGGTCCGATTACCGTATCGTTGCGAGCCATCTAGATTCGTTGTTTTCTAACCCTTTTGCTATTTCATCTTTTTACGCTTTACCATTACTCAATTGTTTAAGTGATTTAGCTTATACCTACTGGACTTAAGGGAACTGGAAAGTAGTTAGTGGATAGAGATGAGTGGCTAGATAAGCAAACAGCACTGCATTTTGAGTTTTGAATTTCTGGACATTAGTGCCCTCAGTATTTGGGTTTTATAACTGATACCGTTGCCAAATTAAGCAGCCAGCCTTCCAAAACGAGAAACTCTAGTTTCAGCCCTGGGTCTTAAGGCAAACC
>JAGQHN010000261.1 GCA_020431825.1 Trueperaceae bacterium
TTTATACCTGGGAAATAGGGCATTTCTTTAGGTGGAAAATGAGTTGAACTGGGTTTCCCCATAAAGGTATGATGGCACCGTGGATTTACAGGAGAGTATAAACGTCAGACAGGCCAATGCCCTGGCCAAAAGTGCCCAGCAAATGGACCTGAATGAAAAGCGTCTGGTCCTAATTGCCATGAGTCAGATCAGGCGAACCGATACCGAACTGCTAACCTTGGAAATACCCATACATGAATTAGCGCCCTGGTTTGGGGGAAACACCTATCAGGAAGCGCAAAAAGCAGCTGACGGTCTTTTAGAGCGAATTGTGCATATACAAGATGAGCTGGGTAACTATAAAAAGTTTCAGTGGACAACCCTTTCTGAATACGTAACGGCTGATAAAAAGCGGGGCAGAAAAGCTTTTATAAGACTGAAATTTAATGAAGAACTAAAACCCTTACTGCTGCAACTGCAAAACCGCTACAATGAAATACCGCTAAAAGAGCTTTTGCCCATACCCAGTTTTAACTCGCAGCGGCTTTATGAAATACTCTGGCATGATTCGCATGGCGGTGAAAAAACGGTACTTAGTTATAAGATTTCTGAACTAAAAGTTCAGCTTGGCTTAAAAGACCCTGATGGCAAAAACGAAAGGTATAAAGACTGGCGTGACTTTAAAAAAGTCCTGCTTAAGGCAAAAGAAGATTTTGATACCTTTGGCGCTTTAAGAATCAGCAAGTATATTGGACAAAAGCAAGGCGGCAGATCCTTTAGCCATGTTTTATTTAGCCTGAGTCTTTTTGAAGAACTGCCAAAAGAAGACATTTTAAAAAGTCCCAAAGACGTAAAGCTTGCTCAAGATTTAAAAGAGGCAGGCTATATACAAAACCCCTTTGAAGCCATTGAAAAATACGGCTTTGAAAGGGTAGAGGAGACGCTGAAACTTGCAAGGCGTGCAGAGAAAAAAGCAGCGCAAAGTGCAAAGCCGATCTATAACCTGGGAGGCTTAATTTCTAGCATGCTTAAAAAAGGCGTGATTGATAAGGTTGCTTCTGGTGTGCAGGGCGGCCCGGATTTAAAGACGCTCTCGGATACTTTGCTGCAAGCCTACAGCTCAGCCAGGAAGGATTTTATAAGTACTTACTGGCAGAATTTGAGTGAAGATGAGCAGGAGCATATTCATGACCTGATGCGAGTTGAACTAGGTGACTTTGTCTTAAACCAGATTGAAAAACTCAACTGGCAGGGTGCCTCTTATGAAATTGCCAGAAACAGTTATTTGCTTGACTCAGTACAGTTGCCCGGCCAACTACAAAGCCTTGAAGCCTTTGTAGACTATGAAGCACTTTTTCAGGAAATAGGCGAGGAACAAAAAGCTCAGGTGCTGCTTATGGCACAGAAGATGCTGAATTGAAGCTTTGCTGTAGCAGTTGGCAAGTGACTATATATTACTATGGCGCTTAAAGCTTTACTCACGGAAATTGATAGCTTAAAAGGCCAACTAGAGGGCCATTTTCCTTTAGCGCCACAGTTGCAAAAGGATATTCGTGAAGACTGGGAAATTACCCATACCTATCACTCGAATGCGATAGAAGGAAACACTTTAACCCTGGGAGAAACAAAGGCCGTTTTGCTTGATGGAATTACGATATCAGGTAAGTCCCTGAGGGAGCACCTGGAGGCTGTTAATCACCGCGAAGCCATGCGCCTGATGACACGCTTATCTGAACTGGATAGCCCTATAAAAGAATCTGAAATACTTGATTTGCACAGGATAATCCAGACTGGCATTCAATCAGAGGATGCAGGGCGCTACCGCTCTGTTAGGGTAAGGGTTGCAGGGTCAATGCGTATTTTCCCGAATCCTCTAAAAGTTCCCGAGCTTATGTCTGAATTTGTTGAAGGACTTAGTAGTTTTGAGGGTCATCCGGTTCTTAAAGCTGCCAAGGCGCACTATGAGCTGGTGGCTATTCATCCCTTTGTTGATGGCAATGGTCGGACAGCCCGCCTGCTGATGAACTTGCTACTTTTAAAGGCAGGATATATACCAGCGCTGCTAGCAGTAGAGGAGCGGGGCAGGTACTACGACACCCTAGAGGCAGCGAATTCTGGAGACAGGCTTCCTTTTGAAATGCTCATAGCTGAAGCTGTTAAGGCCTCACTTTTGCGGATGACCGAAGTCCTCTCTTAGGAGAACTTGCAAAGGCTTTTCTTTTGGCTTGTAATTTTTAAGCAAAAAACCTCAGAATCGAAAACGGTAACAGGCGGGAATGCCGGAATCTTCAGGGTTTAAGGGGAGAAGGGGAGTGTAGGCCTCGGGGCTTATCTCAAATATCCTCCAGCTTTAGCTAAGGGGAGTGTCAATATCTATCGGAGATAAGACAAGCAAACCTTTGGCAGGGCGATAACCTCGGTCATAAAGCTCTTGTTGATCTAAGTAAGTTTCCAGTGCAACCTGTACAAGGGTGCTTAAACTGGGTGCTACTTTTTGCTCTGAAAGGTAACGATCAATACGTTCTTTTAGTTCATCGGAAAAGGTGATGCTGGACCTTGGCATGGCTTAGATTACACCATAGTAATATTGTGGTGCCTATTGACACTGATTGTATTTAACTGATGAGGCTACTAGGCAAACATCTCTTGCAATACAGCACAGGTTTCTTGCTGCTCTTCTGGTTTTAAGGTTCCTGGCAGTATATCTAACCTCATCCTATCAACAAACAGACTAAAACGCGTTATGGGTTATATGCCAAAGGACTTAATGCTCGAGCTTGATAGGAGGATTAAGGAACACCTGGCACTCAGTTAAGAATTGCGTTCTTAGAACAAATTCAGGCAGTGGAAACCACTAGCTAAAATGGTACAA
>JAGQHN010000262.1 GCA_020431825.1 Trueperaceae bacterium
AAGTGCATCACCTTCCATCACGTGATAGTAGGGCGCAACCGTAGGGTAACCTTCAGCTTTCCAAGGGACTGACATGCTTACCTCCCATTCAAATATGCCAACATTTTGAACACGTGACGAGTAGAAGCAGATCGCTATTGTGGCTTCACATTATAACCAACAGTATCAGAGCCTCACCCTTAGGGCAAGGTCAAGGGAATAAAGATTTAAAAAACGTTTAACTTCAATTTTTCACAGAGTCCAAATTCCAAATGTTCTGGAACAAAATAGTTAAGGCTATAAGTAAGATCAAAAGGAAAGGCCAGATAACCTACGAGTTTTTATTTTAGGCTTTTTACCTCAAACTGAACTTCTGTTGTTGACTCACCAGAGGGGTCATGGGCAATGTAGATTTCCCTGTAAGGACCACTCACTTCATAATTGTTGTCTTCAATCCAGCTAAGAATAGCCGTATGTGCCTCAGTAAAGTCATCAAATCTACCCTGATGCACTGCTGAGGCAACACTTCTTTTAAGGTGTAGACTTTTATGGTCTCTGTCTCATTTATTTGTTGATCTATTGGGAAAACAGCTTCCACATCTTCATTTTCGTAAGTATCAGCTGAGGAATGCCATAAAGCAAAACATGGACTTGAGGCTTTTACCTTTTGGTTTTGGAGATGCTTATATACCTCATTAAAAGCAGGTCCGAGATAATCGGGGACTTCATCATTGCTAGGAATCGTCATTCGGTTTGAGGCAACAAGTTGGGAGGGAAGGGTTTTAAGTTGGATATCATATTTAGCCATTTGCTTTTCCTTGTCTAACTGCTCTAAGTGCAGTTCAATTCGTTTTAAGCGTTCTTGAGATTCGTGCAAACGCTGTTGTGTTGCTCTTCCAGCTGCCTTAGCATAAGCATGCAGTGCAGCTGCTCAGGGCTGATACCTTCAACGAGAATTTCTTTGATTTGCTCAAGCGATAAGCCAAGGTCTTTAAGCGCTAGTATGCGTTTCACTTCATAGATTTGTTTAGCACTATAAAGTCGATAACCCGTAGCCTCATCTATTTTCATAGGTTTGAGTAAACCTATTTGATCATAGTGACGTAAGGTCACGACTGAGATCTGAGCAAAGTGAGCAAAACTGCCAATTCTTAACATATATACCTAAGCATGCGCATGCTTAGCTTGAGTCTAAAGCTTCAGCTTAGGTGAGAGTCAAGGCTTACTTGGTTTTATGCAAAATGGTCAAGTTCGCCGCAACCCTATTCTACTTTCCACCATCTTCAGTCTCAATAAGATAGCTCCAGGAATCGGGTTGAGACCCATCAATATCAGTAAAACCATAATGCTTCGCAAGCTCAGCACTTGAAAGGGATTGTCCATTGAATTTGGCAACTTTGGCGTCAGCAGCCAGGTGAGCCACTGCTCGACCAACATAGCGTGGTGTTTCTGAAAAGGCAAAGCCTGGGTAGCGTTCTATGACTTCACGCCAGTTGGCTTCTGTAACCCCAAATCCATCCAACATCAGTTCAGATCGCAACCATCCTGGTGTCAAAGCTAGCGCAGTACATCCGTGAGGTTCCAACTCTTTAGAAAGCCCCCAAGCCATGCGATTAACTGCTGTTTTGGCTAGATCATAAAATAAAGCTGAACGGTATCTATCTCGATTATAGCTTTCTGTGCCGTCCGTCATTTCAATCAAGAGTCCACCTTTATTTTTGATCAATAGCGGTAAAGCAAAATGGCTGGTAATAATATGGGTATCAAGAGCCAATCGAAGAATACGTAAACCTTTTTCCAGGGAGTGCTCCCATACAGGTGTATCCCACTGGGTGAGACCCTCAGCACCCCATACATCGTTAACAAGCACATCTAAGCGACCTGCCTCATTTTCAATCTGATGCACTAAGGCTTGAACTTGATCTACTTCCAGATGGTCAACTTGTAAGGCAATGCCTTGACCACCTGCTTCAGTAACCAGATCAGCTGTTTCCTCAATCGTTTCAGGGCGGTTGTACTCAGACCTTTGTTTAGCTGTAGTTCGACCCGTGCAATAAACAGTTGCACCTGCAGCTCCCAACTCTACGGCTATGCCTCGACCTGCTCCCCTTGTTGCGCCTGCTACTAATACCACTTTGTTTTTCAGGGATTGCTGCATTTATACTCCTTCAACTATTGACATGAGTTGAAACGCTTTGGGAAAAAGGATAAAAAAACTAATTTTGGTAGGGCCTTTTGTTTGAACCAACATCAGCAATACTGACTCATATCCCTCAGCTAAGGAGCAAAAGCATTGTACTTAGCTTTAAGAAGAGCAGTTACAGGATTATCATCAATGTTAATGGCAGCAATCCCAACCACTTTGCCTCCTTGTTGTTCCACTAGCTCAATAACAGCTTTAACTTGAGCACCAGTTTCAATCCAATCATCGGCAATCAAAACCCTGGCTCCTGGGCTAAAGGCATCAGCTCTCATTTCTAAGGTTTTACTTTGACCACTGTAGTCAACAAATGTGGTGCTAAGCGTTTCGACAGGTAGTTTGCCGCCCTTCCTGGCAGGAATAAAACCAAGCTTAAAATGCCAGGCCAATGCTGTACCTAAAATAAACCCTAAAGGATGTATCCCAAAAACGACAGTTGATAAAGTAAGGGATGAAAAAAGAGTGGAAAGAGGAAGTTTTATCAGAAATACGGATAGAGTTGGAAGCAATGGAAAGGTTGGGGGAAGAACCAAAAGACATTGCTGAGTTAGAGCGACTGACTATAGCGATGAGCCAGAAGGCAGGGAAAAAAGCTTTTGAAAGTTGGATGCAAGCACGTGCTCAGGGAACGATTTTTTCCCCCTGAATGCCCT
>JAGQHN010000263.1 GCA_020431825.1 Trueperaceae bacterium
GTAGATACCATTGAGGCCAACGTTGAAGATGGCATTTTAAAACTCAGAATGCCCAAAATAGCTGAAGCCAAAGTGAAAAAAATCGAAATCAAATAAGTTTTTCTAACTGACTCAAGATCCCGCTTTAATAGGCGGGCTTTTTATTTGATTTAGAGGAGGCTTAAAGCACAAAAAGTATTTTAATAACCCGTCGTTGTATGGCTATAACTAACCTAGGGGTACGTAGCTATCTACGATCTTTGCCTGGCATTTGCTTTACTAATACCTGTTAATAAACGTGCCAAAGAGCACATCATTTCAAGACTTTAGAAGGGAAGTGAAGTGAATGAAATTATCAGCCCATTCCATTATGAGTGATAGTGTAAAAAACCCGCAAGGCGAAAAACTTGGAGATATTAAGGAATTAATGATTGATACCCAATCGGGTAAAGTCTCTTATGCGGTGCTTGATTTCGGTGGTTTTCTCGGTATGGGTAACAAGCTTTTTGCCGTGCCCTGGTCAGCCCTCAAGGTAAATACCGATGATCATACGCTTATGCTAGACACTAACAAAGAAAAGCTAAAAGACGCTGAAGGTTTTGATAAAGATGATTGGCCTAATTTTGCCGATCGCAACTTTGAGCAGCGCATTCACGACCGTTACGGCGCAACGCCTTACTGGAACTAGCGAAAGGCCTGTTTATAACCAGATAGTTTGATGTCAACCTGAGAAAGCTGTGATAAAACTGCTGCCTTTGTCGCCACTGTGATAAAACGACTATGTTTGTCGCCACTGTGATAAAACCGCTACGTTTTCGTCACGTTTTCTCAGGTTTAATCTTAAGTTTGTTTCGTATACAAATTTCCCATAATGTAGAAAGGAAACAGATGAGCAAGGTAATAGCTCTTTTTAATGATTATGACAGTCTGACTCGAGCCCTTAACCAGCTCGAGCAAGCCGATCTTGGTGACGACATTGTTGAAGTGGTTGACCGAGGTGAAACCGAAGAACCTGTTAGAGCCCTGGATGATAATATTGTGGTTGCGCCCGTAGCAAATAGCGGGAGTGGCTCTTTTGCCTATGCATTTCCCGCCCATCTTGGGCTTAATGATTTTGGGGAAGCCAGTGACTATTTCGAGCGAGCCGTTAAAGATGGGGGTCGCCTGATTGTCATGGATACCCATGATAATGAAAAAGCCCTGAAAATCTTAGAGGGAGCAAAAGCCAACCGGGTTTTTGATAGCTCGAGCCTCTGATGCCTTACCGTAAAACGCAAGATTTGCCTGAGGCTGTGCAGGACCATCTGCCCAAGCACGCACAGGAAATTTACAAAGAGGCCTATAACAGTGCTTTCGCGGAGTACAAAAATGCCAAAGACCGCCGAAATGATGCTTCTCGTGAAGAAGTCTCGCACCGTGTTGCCTGGGCAGCGGTGAAAAAGCAATATCACAAAAATGAGAGCTCAGGAGATTGGGAGGAAAATGATTAGAAGAGAAACCATAAAAGACCTTGCCGCTGTCCGCGGAACGTGTATTTCCCTCTATGCACCCATGCATAAATCAGGAAAAGATACCAGAGAAAATCCGATTCGGTTTAAAAACCGAGTGCAGGATGCTGATAAACAACTGGAACAAGCTGGGTTTTCGGACCCGGAGCGGGCCAAACTTTTTGCGCCTGCCCAGGATTTGCTCAAAGACCATGAGTTCTGGCAACATCAGAGTGCAGGCCTGGCAGTTTTTATCAGTAGCGAAGGTTTACAGTATTATAAGCTTCCGCTAGACGTGCCTGAATTAACTGCGGTAGGAACCCTGTATCATCTGAAGCCTCTTATGACCTTCTTGAAAAATGATGGCAGATATTTTGTCCTTGCGTTAAGTCTTAAAGAGGTCAGGCTTTTTGAGGCCAGCAAGTTTGATATTCACGCTTTAGATTTAGACAAGGTAGAAAATGTACCCAATAGTTTAGCTGAGGCACTGAGATTTGAAGTTTATCAAAAGCATCTGGGTCACCATGTGGTGAGTAGTCAGGGAAATGCCACCTTTCATGGTCATGGTGCCGGTGAAGATGACCGCAAGCAAAATATTCTTTACTATTTCCAGCAATTGGAAAATGGTGTGCATGAATTTCTGGCAGATGAAGAGGCGCCGCTGATTTTCGCAGGGGTCGACTATCTTTTTCCTATCTATAAGGAAGCCAATCACTATCCTTACTTGATCGATCAGGGCATTGCGGGTAATCCTGACGAATGGCAGGCTGAAGACTTGCATCAACGAAGCTGGCCGCTGATAGAAGCCTACTTCAGTCAGGGGCAAAAACAAGCCTTTGCTAAATTTCAGCAGCTCGAGTCAACCGAACAAGCTGGAACAGAACTCAAAGAAAGTTTACTTGCCGCCTATGATGGTCGCGTAGATACTGCTTTTGTCCCTGTCGACAAACAAATCTGGGGTCGCTTTAACAAAGAGACGCGCAGCATTGAAAAAGCAGATGCAGCGGAAAACGGCGAAGATTTGCTTAATCTGCTGGCGATTCAAACCTTTATAAATGGGGGACAGGTCTACACCCTGGCACCAGAAGCCATGCCAGGCTCGAGGGATCTTGCAGTGATCTATCGTTACTAAGCTTTTACAATTATCACCTTGTTTTCAGTGCCATGCTCGTAGTGGTGCTGATTTTTGCTACTTGGCTAGCGCTATATTTCACACAGGTATCAGAGTAAGGAATAAATAAGCTTTGAGGCTTCAGGCAGAAGGTTAATACTGATTTTATGAAGCATAAAGGCGTAGGTATCTCAGTACCAGAGATGAGGTACGATTAAATCTGACGCAAATTTCCCTTTGTAATTAAACTA
>JAGQHN010000264.1 GCA_020431825.1 Trueperaceae bacterium
ACTGGTTCACTATCGGTCAGTCGGAATATTTAGCCTTACGGGGTGGTCCCCGTGGATTCGCTCGAGGTTCCACGTGACTCGAGCTATTCAGGTGCTGACTAGGCCTCCACAGTTTTCGCATACGGGACTATCACCCACTTTGGTGCGCCTTTCCAGTGCGCTTCTGCTAACTATTCGGGTCCATATTGTCAGTCCTACAACCCCGAAATCCGTAGATTTCGGTTTGGGCTGTTCCGCTTTCGTTCGCCACTACTGACGGAATCGAGTTTTCTTTATTTTCCTCCAGGTACTTAGATGTTTCAGTTCCCTGGGTTCCCTTCACATAGCCTATGTGTTCAGCTATGGATACTAGAGGTTCGCTCTAGTGTGTTCCCACATTCGGACATCCCTGGGTCAAAGGTTGCTTCCACCTCACCAAGGCTTATCGCAGGTAGCCACGTCCTTCATCGGTTCGACTGCCAAGGCATCCACCGTACGCCCTTAGTAACTTAACCTAATTATAGGTATCATCTTTTAAAAATTTGATACCCTTTCAAGGCATATCTATGAATCATAGATACTACCTCTGAAAATCAATCCTTTTATGAATAATATGTAGTCACATCAGACACGCAATCACTCGTTAACTCGAAAAATCTTGTTAATTTTGGGATCGCAGAAAAACTCAATTTAACTAGAAAACCTAGCTAAATTTGAGCAGATTTTTGGATGCTCTTTCACTTCTATTTCTCTGTCATTGTTCGCGCCCCTCTTTCGAGCGGCAAACGAAAGTCTATACCTTTTTGGCACACCTTGTCAACCCCCCCTGTACGAATATTTTATTTTTTATTTCAGAAAATCCGAGAATTTCCGTTCTGGAGAGAAAAACTAGATTTGGCACTATTTTTACGTTCGTATCATTCTAAAAAATCGTTAAGATAGTGCTTATGAAAAAACCCAAACTCGCGATGGTTGGCGTTTCTTGTCTTGACCACATATGGCAAGTGAGTCATTTTCCGCCCAATCACTCCAGAACTCATGCTCACGCTTATCAGGTTCAGGGGGGAGGCCCAGCAGCAACAGCAGCGGTGACCGGGGCACGTTTAGGTGCTGATGTTCGGCTACTAACTGTGCACGGCGATGATAGTAACGGGCAACTTGCCAAACTCGAGCTTGAACGCTCTGGAGTAGACCTGTCCTATTTGCGCACGTACCCCAATAGCCAGATGGTGGTCTCGAGCATCCTGGTGACACCTGAGGGTGAGCGCTACATTTTTCCCTATATGGGTAATAATTTGCTTGATACCGATAAAGATTTGGATTTTTCGATTCTCGAGGGGGTTGATTGCTTAGTTACAGATTCTGGCTATCCGATTATGAATAAAGCCATTCTCAAAGCGGCAAAAACAAGAAACATTCCTATTGTGGCTGATTTTGGTCATAGACGGAACTGGCACTTAGCTACTTATGCTGATTATCTGATTGTCTCAGAAGAATGTGCCACTGAAGTTTTAGGTCGGAATGATCCTGAGGCAGCACTGGACGCTTTAAAGCAGTTTGAAACTCAGTATGTGGGCATAACGCTGGGAGAAGAAGGTTATTTATTCACTCAGGCTAGCAGAACCCGGCATATTCCCGCATTTCCCGTTGAGGTCGTCGATACGACCGGCGCAGGAGATGTCTTTCATGGTGCTTTTGCTTATGCAGTGGCCAGGGGCTTTGATCTGGATTACTGTGGACTTTTTGCTTCTGTTACAGCTTCACTGAGTTGCACTGCCCTAGGGGGTAGGGCAGGCATCCCAGATGCCGCTACGGTAGAAGCCATCTTGCAGGAACAAAACTTTAGGGAAGCAAGTTAGGCAAATGGCAAAGCTAGGTGTCATTGTTGTCGGGGCTGGAGATATGGGCAGCAAACACGCCCGTCACTGGCAGGGGGCTGGCGCCAAAGTTCTGGCTGTCTGTGACCCTGACTTAGGTAGAGCGCAGCAATCAGGATCTTTGGTGGCGGCTGAAGCAACAGAACACTATCTGGAATGGCTAGAAGATGAGCGAGTACAGCTTGTTTCCATTTGCACGCCGACCTTTTTACACGCTGAACTTGGACTGGCAGCCCTCGCGGCTGGAAAGCATGTTCTCTGCGAAAAACCCATTGCCCTGAGTCTTGCTGAAGCCAAGCAGATGAAAGAAATGGCTGAGCGTCAAGACTGCCAACTTCGCATAGGGCTTATGCGCCGTTTTGACCCTGCTACCAAAAAGCTTCAAGAATGGCTCGAGCCTTTGGGGAATCCCGTTTATGTCAGTGCTCAGATACCAGCAGGTATAAGACCCAAGCAGGCCATGCACGACAAAAGGGCCAATGGTGGGCCAATTATTGACATGCTGTGTCATCACTTTGACGTGTGGAGTCGGCTGTTTGGTGCCTATCCTCGATTGGCTTATGCTCGAGGCGCGTGCTTTGCACAGGACAAAACCGAACTTGCCCATATTCATGACAAGGCAATAGATACAGCAGTAGTGGTGCTCGAGTTCCCTGGCGGCCATGTTGCCAGCATTCATATCTCCTGGGGTTTGCCCTCAGGCGTACCGATAACAGAGCATCATGTTTATACTGCTCCAGGGGGGCTGATTAAACTGGATTGGGATAATGAAAACAACCAACTCGAGCTCTATAAGGGAAAATTCAAGAGTGTCTGGCAGGAACCTGTTGATGCCTGGAAAGTTGAAATTGAACAGTTTTATCAGGAGTTAGTTTATGACGCTCCTAAAAGACTGGCAAGCGCAGACGAAGCCATTCGGGCACTCGAGCTATCCCTTGAAATCCTCGAGCAAAT
>JAGQHN010000265.1 GCA_020431825.1 Trueperaceae bacterium
ACTGCTTATCTAGGCAGCAGGGTAGCGAACTTTTTAAGATACTTTTGGCAGATTTTGCTAGGCTGTTTATGCATCGCCACCTGCTATGTGTGGTGCACCTGCCAGAAAGGTTTTCGTGGTTGATGGCTTTTTGGTAGGTGTTTTTATTGGTTTGCAATCAACACCAGAACTAGTTTTAGACGGTCTAAACAAAGACCCTTGTCCTTAGGACTGTAGCGCAGTTAGCAAGTTTGACTATTCTGTCTAAATCCTTGGTTTTACCCTTAAGGATGAAAAAACTATCCGTAGACAGGATAGTCGTCTAGGTTCAAGTTTTAGGTCAAGATATCTGGGATTTAACGCCTTTTTAGGTCAGCGTAGACATAGAGAACTTCCTGTACATAGTGCAGCGTCTCTTCAAATGGTGGGATGCCGTTGTAGCTTTCCACTATAGCTGGACCAGCATTATAGGCGGCTAGCGCAAGTGACCAGTCTTGAAACGTATCGTACTGTTGCCTTAAGTAATAGGGGTAAGTTCGGGATACATGTAAAAAGTAGTCACTTGTCTCAAGTAGATGGTATCTGAGAATCCCTAACCCGTTTAACAATCTGCCCAACCACTGCTCGACTGGCTTGATTACTGATTTTCTCCCTGATCTTGTTGATGCTTAAGTCAGTCGTTTCAGCAAGAGTTTCTATTTTCTCGATGAGGAAAGGCGGTGTTGCAGGTCTACCCATCTGCTTGCCTCTGGACTTAGCTGAAGCCATGCCAGCCTTAACCCGCTCAGAAATAAGCGATGACTCAAGCTCAGCCATTGCCCCAATGATGGTAAACATCGCTTTACCCATCGGACTCTGTGTATCGATCTGATCCTGAAGGCTAATAAAGCCAATATTGAGATGATTGAATTCCTCTAAGGCCGTAATCAAATGTGAGACACTTCTAGCAAAACGATCAAACTTCCAAACCAACACACAATCAAACTGATGGTCGCGAGCATCCTGCATAAGCCGCCTGAGTTGTGGCCTGCCTTCTTTTCTTCCTGAAACCGCAATATCACAATAACTAGCCACTATTTCTAAGTTAGCTCGTTGGGCATACTCCTTTAAAGCATCCTCTTGTAAATCCGTTGTTTGCATATTGGTGGATACCCTCATATAAAGGGCTGCTCGTTTGGAGGGCTTTGTCAGTTGACTCATTGCTTTCAGTTTAGCTAGTTTGGGTACATTTGGCTGTCCATAAAAGATTACTTTCTAAGACAGTAAAAGCAAACTTTTGAGAGCCCATGAAATGGGGCCTTGGGAAGGGCAATCGGCACACCCTTTTTAAGACAGGGCTTTTAGACTCAAAAGCTATGGCGCTACTTGAAAACACTGTCTACCCTCAATTTAAGAAGTACTACAGCCCACAAGAACTCAAAATACTCTACAGCCTCAACAAAGCAGAGCTTGATTTTGTGCTTAACAAGGCCAAAGGTATTGAACAGCAATTAACTCTTGCTTTGCTTCTCAAAGCTCAGCAACATCTTGGCTATCTCATTAACCCCAGTGAGGTACCCAAACCAATACAGAGTTTCCTTGCTAAACAACTTGCTTTTGAAGAAGCCACTGTATTAACAAAAGGCTTGAGTAACAAAAAGACTTTTTATCGTTACCATAAAGCCGTTCGTACTTTTCTTGATATCCACTCCTGGTCAGTTGGCAGTAAAACCTTAGCTGAAAAGGTAGTCAAAGAAGCAGCCTACACAAAAAGCGATCCTGCTGATTTGATCAATGTTGCTATCGAAAGCTTGATTGAACAGCGCTATGCCTTACCTGCCTTTAGTACCCTGGATAGATTGGTTGGGTATCAACGCCAACAGGTTCATGATGAGCTTTACCAAAAGGTTTGTGCCAGCTTAGGCGAAGCACAAAAAGAAAAGTTAGATAAGCTGCTTGTTGTTGATGAACACAAGGCTGTCAGTGGCTTTGCCTTGCTGAGTAAAACGGCAGGTAGTACCAGTCTCAAGAATATGCGTGCCTGGGCAGAGCGCCTCGACTGGCTTATAAACTTAATTGATCCTATTCCATTTACCAAAGAACTAACCCATACCAAGCTCAGGCAGTTTGCCGCTGAAGCAGCTACTTTAGAGTTAGGGGATATTAAAGACTTTGCTAATCCCCTGAAACGTTACTGTTTACTCTTATGTTTGATCCAGCAAGCACAAGTAAGCAGTAAAGACAGCCTCATAAAAATGTTTCTGGATCGCATGCGTAACACCCATACCAACGCTAAAAAGAAACTGCTCGAGTTGCATGAACAGCATCAAGCCCTAGAAGAACAGATGATGGCTATCTTTGCCCAAGTCCTAGAGCGAGCTGCTAAGGCTAAGGACTCGAATCCAGAAAGTTTAGGACTTGAAGTTATTAGGGTGCTCGAGCATAGCGGTGGTGTCGAACATCTGCAAAGTGATTATCAGAAAGTAGCGGCTTATCACAACAAAAACTACTTGCCGCTCTTATGGGAAAAGTTTAAAAGTCACCGAGCAACGATCTTTAAACTACTTGATTCACTGGAGATCAAAGCCGCTAGCCAGGATGAGCAACTGCTTGAGGCACTCAGTTTTATCAAGAGACATCAAGATCAGTACAAAAATGAACTCCCCTTTGAAATTAACCTGGCTTTTTGCTCTCAGCGCTGGCAACAGTTTGTGCAGGGCAAAGCAGAGGGTCAGATCATCCTTAAACGGAGAGAACTAGGAAGTGTTGACATTAGCTAAGAAAAGCTGTCAGAGTCGGGATATGAATACGAAACTGAAGGATGAGCAGTGG
>JAGQHN010000266.1 GCA_020431825.1 Trueperaceae bacterium
CTCAGCAATCATAGTCATTCCTGTGGTTCAGGACTGTTTTCCACTCGCATTTAATTTCTTGCTTAAAGGAATTAAATGGAATCGGTATAATGTCACAAAAAGACATTGAAGACGCTCATGAGAGTTTACTTTTAGACGACTCCAACGATGACATCATTCAAGCATTTTGGTATTACTGGCAGCTAAAGTGACTAATTGGTTGATTCAGCACCTGGGCTGAGGGTTTGTAAGGTGACCAGGGCATCAGGGTGGTTGACAAGGGCAATGTCTAAAGCAGACTCACCATCTGCATTGAGCAGGCTGACATCTGCGCCATGCTCGAGTAAGCTGGGTATAACGCTAGCATTATCTCTGGCAGCATACATGAGGCTTGTCCAGCCAGCGTCAGTTTGCGCGTTCACGTCTGCTCCCAGATCGATGAGAGAGTCAATATTGGTATTACCTGCGCTGATGGCATACATGAGCGGTGTCTGACCGTAAGCATCACGCATATTGATATCAGTGCCTTCTTCAACCATGCGACTTATCTCAGTAACGTTTCCGGTTTTGGCAAGGTCAAATAAAGTTGTAGAAGTTTGTTCTGAGAGAAGCAAACTGGCTTCTCTAAGTCCTTGCTCATCCGCAAGGTAGAGCCATTTCTGCGCTTCAGCCTGATTTTGCTCGATGCCTGTACCACTCAGATACATACGGCCTAGAAAGAGCTGGGCCTCTCCTACACCTTTTTCCGCAGCTTTCTCGAGCCACTGTGCTGCCTGAGCGTAGTCTTGCTCGAGTCCATGTCCAAAGTAGTAGTAAAGCCCCAGATGAAACTGAGCATTGGCATGGCCCTGCGCCGCGGCTTTTTCTAACCACTGAGCGGCTTGATCATAGCTTTGCTCGCCCTCGAGCCCATTGGCATATAGCCAGGCAAGATCAAACTGGGCATCGGCATCACCTTCATTTGCGGCTTTAAGCAGCTCGGTTTTACTGGCGATACGGTTATTGTCGAGACTTGCTGTTTCTGTGCTTTGTAACTCCGGTGTTTCCACAGGAAGAACTGACTCAACCCCTCTTGCCTGAGGAATGAAGTAACTGGCACCCAGCACTATGGCCATTGTCACAATAATGATAAAAAGAATCATTAGCGGCGCTTTAAGGGAAGGTCTGGGAGGGCTGGCAACTCCAACGGCTTCTGGTGAAGTTAAACTTTGCGCAGGATCGTCCAGGTAGACATCTACACTCATCTTCCCGGGAAGATCTGCCTTAGGACTAAAAAGAACCTCAGGTTGGAAAGATAAATCAACGGCGGTGTTGGGTTTCGCTGGTTCTGGTTCTGTTACTGGTTTGACGGCAACACTTACATTGCCAGATTCACTGGCTTGCGCTAGTTTAGTTTTTTTTTCTGGGAGGTAGGGGGGCGATTCCTCAGGAATTAACAGGCTATCCTCGAGGGTTTCAGCAACTACCGCAACATTAACATCCAGGCGCTGCAAAAGTTTTGCCAGTTTTTCTGCCTTGTCTTTGTCAATAGCTTTTGTGAGTGGCCCTGGGCGACCAGAGAGCAGGCGTGTCATCTTACTGATAGAAACATTCAGTAGATCTGCCAGGCGCAAGGCGATCATGGCGCAGCGCTCTTCCTCTACAGGCGCGGTTAAAATAACAACGTATTTGTTACTCACAATTCGTTCCTCAGATAAAAATCTAGTCGTGCAGCAGACGCTAGTTTAGCCTGTTCTTTACTCGAGAACAAGCGGTTTTAGGTGCAGGTTGATAGGTCTTAGCATCTTCCTGCAAGTTTATCATACTCCAGTATTTCATGAGACCAAGAATTTAAAAGTGAAATTCCATGGTAAAGCTAAATGGATTGATTTTGCGACCATTGTCTGGCAGAATAAGTATGCGCCTCTTCGCAGGAGTACTGTTCGGGTTGCCTCAAAGCGAGTTAGGGATGGTGAAAGCCTAACGGTAAATGGACAGGAAGGGCAGCGAGTTTGGCAGGCGCAAGCCTTAAAGTGCCCTTTTAAGGGAACTGGGGTGGAACCGCGGGTAAGCAAATTCCTAACAGCTTAGTCGTCCCCAGGTGCTCGGTCACCTGAGGATTTGTAGAAGGTGCTCGATTTTGTGTGCTCGAGTCGCTGTGATACCAGGCAGTACTGGCAATCATTTGCCAGGAAACACAAAATTTGATGGCCAAACAAGTTTCAGGCGGCGAGTTGCTCTGATGATTCAGGGCAGTGGAGGTTCGTATGCCAGCTAAAAGCATGGACGAGTTAGTGTCGCTTTGCAAGAGGCGGGGGTTTATTTTTCAGGGCTCCGATATTTATGGGGGCCTGCAAGGAACTTACGATTATGGGCCCCTGGGGGTTGAGCTAAAGAACAATTTAAAGGCGGCCTGGTGGAAAGCCAATGTTTATGAGCGTGATGATATGGAAGGGCTTGACGCCTCTATTTTGACCCATAGGCTTATCTGGCGTCACTCAGGTCATGAAGCAACCTTTTCTGATCCTCTGGTAGATAACCGGGAAAGCAAAAAGCGCTACCGCCTGGATCATCTGCTGGCCGATCAAAAACCTGAGATTGTGGCCTTATTAGCTGAGAAAATTGGCATTGCAGATGCCAGTAGTATCGGTGCTCTGGTGCTTGCACTCATGGCAAATACTGGGGCAGCAGCTAAGGCACTGACTGAGGCTAAGGTCGTTGATCCTGAATCAGGTAAAGCCGGAAATTGGACAGAGCCCAGACCATTTAACATGATGTTTAAAACAACAGTTGGGCCTATTGAAG
>JAGQHN010000267.1 GCA_020431825.1 Trueperaceae bacterium
CGCACTCACCTGAGCAATGCCACTGCCCATCAGCCCGGCCCCCAAAATGCCAAGGCTTGAAACAGGGTTTGCCTGATCTTTAAGCGGATTTTTCTCGCTGGCATTTTTGGCAAAAAAGAGGTGGCGCAAGGCTTTTGATTCAGGTGTTAAAACCAGCTCGGCAAAGGCTGACGCCTCAGCATGAAAACCCGCCGTTAAGCCTTTTTCCATACCCGTACGAATGACCTCGATGATTTTGGGGGGTGCCGGGTAATTGCCCTTGCTGCGTTTTTCAACGGTTTCGGCAGCTTTAGAGTACACAATGCGGTTTAGGGGGGTGTTTTCTAAAAGTTTGTCCTGTAAAGATTCTTTGCGTTCGCGGCGACTGACGCTACCATCAGCCAACCCTTTGGCGGCTTGCAGGGCAGCAGCTTCCAGGCCTGCCTCATGAATAAGAGCGTCAACAATGCCCATCTTGCGGGCGGGTTTAGCGTAAACATTTTTGCCCGTCAGGATAAGCTCGAGCCCATTTTGTAAACCCACCAGTCTGGGTAAACGCTGCGTTCCGCCAAGCCCCGGTAACAGCCCCAGATTGACTTCGGGCAAGGCAAAAAGCGTGCGTTTGTGCTCACTGGCAAGGCGGTAGTGGCAGGCAAGTGCAAGCTCGAGTCCACCCCCTACGCAAGCTCCGTGAATGGCAGCAACCACGGGTTTTGAGAGGCGCTCGAGCCTGTCAAACAGCGCATGACCCTGTTGAATCAGACTTATAACCTCTTCCTTACTGCTGAAGTTAACAAACTCATTTATATCGGCACCAACGATAAAACTATCTTTTTTTCGGCTTATGATCACCGCTGCTTTAAGCTCGGCATCATTTTCAATGATGTCCAAAACCTTTTCAAAGCTTCTAAGGGCAGCTTGGCTAAGCGTATTCACCCTCGAGTCAGGTTGATCTAAACCGATAAGCAAAACACCGTCTTGCTTGCTTAGCTTAAAATAATCTTTCATGACGCCCTCTCAATCAGCATGGCATGACCCAGCCCACCCGCGGCGCAGGCCGTCACCAGCGCAAACCTGCCGTCTTCGTCGTGGAGCCGGTTAGCCGCCTGATTAACGAGCCTCGAGCCCGTTGCCCCAAACGGGTGACCCAGCGACAGCGAACCGCCCCACAGATTAATTTTGTCCAGATTTATGCTGGCCACTTTTTCCTTACGCCCTAACTGCTCCTGAGCAAACTTGTCTGACTCGAGGGCCGCTAAAACCGCTAAAACCTGCCCAGCAAATGCCTCATGAATTTCTATGACATCCAGATCACTAAAACCAAGACCATTGCGCTCTAAAAGTTTTGGCGTAGCATAGGCTGGCCCTAAAAGTAACTCCTCAGCAGGGTCTTGTGCCACAAAAACATAGTCGCGCAAATAGGCTTTGGGGCTATAGCCCATTGCCTTTGCCTTGTCTTCTGACATAAGCAGCGAAACAGCTGCCCCATCGGTTAATGGGGACGAGTTGCCTGCTGTCACAGTACCAAAAGGTTTGACAAATACAGGTTTAAGCTTAGCTAGTGCCTCTAACGAGGTATCTGCTCGAAAGGTGTTGTCCTGACTAAAAGGGGTAAAACCAGGGGCGACAGCAGTTGGCATAATTTCATTACTTAACTTGCCTTCTACACTAGCCTTAGCAGCCAAGTGATGACTACGCAGCGCGTACTCATCTTGCGCTTGACGCGATATGCCAAAACTGGCGGCTAACTTGTCGGCACTTTCGCCCATCGTTTCCTGCGTAGAGAACTCGGCTATGGCTGGGGCAATGGGCAAGAGGTCGCCAGGGCTTATCCCTTTTAAAAAGTTGGTGTAGTCAAGCGGACCTTTGTATTTGCGTGATTCAAAAAACTTTTTCCGTACTTCTTTTTTAAAACCTACAGGCACATCGCTCAAAACCTCAACGCCGCCTGCCAAAACAGTATCAGCCTGACCCAGCCAGATAGCATTCATGCCTTCTGAAATGGCTTTGCTGGCAGAAATGCAGGCCATGGTAACAGTACTTGCTGGCACTGTGTTAGGTATGCCAGCACCCAGAGCAGCGTCACGAGCAACATTGGGCGTGCTGCTGTTTTGCACCACTGAACCCATAATGACGCTGTCTAAATCGTTACCGGAAAGACCGTTGCGCAGCAAGATGCCTTTAAGCACCTCTCTGGCAAGATCATAAGAAATCTGGTCAACAAACTCGCTGCCCGAGCGCATGAAGGGGGTGCGAAGGCCATCGACCAGTAGGACAGATTTTTTTGACTCTAAAAATTTTGTACCTGGTTCAAACATTTGGTTTAGTCTACAGGAAAAGTATGAGATTGGCGACCAAAAGGTCTTTTAAGTTGAGATTACCAAATTTGCCATCTAAGATAAACGCTAATTAGATGATGAGTGAGATCCATCTCTCTCTGAGCCACTAAAAAAATTGAGTGCAAAAATCTGATTTAAAACGCTTTGAAATACCACTATTTGAAAAGGTTCATTTTGATTCCGGAAAACAATAGAGATTAAAAAGATTATCTTTCACTCTTAAAGCTCGAGCCTAAAACGTTTTCATAATATTAGGCTCGAGCTTTCCCTATTTTAATTTCCTCATAGACTTGCTTGATTTACCTGGCAAGGGCTTAAGTGTAGACGAGGTTTTGGCTGAATATCCCAAGCTCGAGCCCTCCAAGGTATTACTCTCAGCTCACTCATTCCCGTCTGCTCTAAGACAAAAAAGCCACCCGTTCAGGT
>JAGQHN010000268.1 GCA_020431825.1 Trueperaceae bacterium
TCTTGCCCATTTCTTGCCTCCAAATTCATGCTCTCAATTTACCCTCTGAATTTGGGCTATTCTGCTGGGGCATTACCTTCTGACCATCTGCTGCCTCTATACCCATGTTCACGAATAAAACGTAGTGTTGCTGCAATAGTTGCATCTTCGATAGCCAGAATATCTGAGGACTGTCTAACAATAACCGTTCTTGGTGGAACTAAGATTTGGCTTTGCTCGAGTTTCTCCCTATTCATGAGCCTATTTAGCATGGCAGCAGCCTCAAAACCAATTTTTTCAGCATTTGGCAAAACACTTGATAAGGGAGGATTACATAGGTCGCAAAAAGTTTCTGAATTATCAACACCTACTACTGCAACCTCCTCGGGCACTGCCAAATTCAACATGCGGCAGGCGTCCAACACATGATAACCTCGCACATCATTGCAAGCAATGATACCCAGAGGTCGTGGCAAACCCTGAATCCAGGCAGCAATTTCATTTCGTTCATCCTGTTCCCGGAGACCACTCCACGCCGAATTAAAAGTACTACACACCCCATATCTAGCAACTGCTTTTTCAACACCTTTGAACCGACTATATGACCATAATTCATTGCTAAATCCGCAATAGGGAATATGTTTAAAGCCTCGCTCTATAAGTGTTTTGGATCTTTGCCAGTATTTGAAAGTCTCGCGCTCTACGCTGGAACGAGGGTTTCGCCGCTACCTTGGGCACTCGCCTCAAGAAGAAATTCGCCGGATTCGCCTCAAAAGAGTGAAGCAATTACTTATTGATACCGATTGGCCTCTCGCCCGTATTGCTGAGCTAACCGGCTATGAACACCCTGAATATATGATGGTTCAATTTAAACGTCAGTTTGGACAAACTCCTTCACAGTGGCGGGAAGAGCAGTCAATTTAAAGTAACTCTTCTTATGCTGGGCTGACAAAAATTCTCAGTTCCTTGATAGATAATCTCATTGTTTTGTTGGTTTTATCGTCGTAGCATATTGACTAAGAATTGAAGTTGGTTTTCTGCTTGGAGGATATAGAGATGTTTACTATTCCCACGGAGGTCAAT
The DNA here is from genome assembly GCA_020431825.1 of Trueperaceae bacterium. Lineage (GTDB taxonomy): Bacteria > Deinococcota > Deinococci > Deinococcales > Trueperaceae > JAHEBB01. The sequence continues at coordinate 1,063 of JAGQHN010000268.1, forward strand.
GTTCCAAGGTTTCTTGGAAATGCGCAGATTGGTTCAAAACTTAAGAGAGTATTGTGGCCAGGGCCAGGGCAGCTTTTACTCAAGATTAAAGCGAACGCTCTATGCGGTTCAGAACGTTCGCAGTACTATCAGGGTACTGAGGTTACGCTAGGTCATGAGGCTGCAGGGGTGGTGGTTGCCAAGGGCGAAGGTACTACTACTCAACCTGGAACGCCTGGCGTTGTATTTCTGATGGACTTTTGTGGTGAATGCCGCTCCTGTAAACAGGGATTTACAAACCAATGTTTAGCGAAACGTGGAGATATGGGCTTTAATTGTGACGGTGGCTATGGAGTTTATGAACTGGTTCGCGAAAACATCTTTTTTCCCGTTTCAGATGACCTTTCGCTAACTGAAGCTACTATGCTTCTGGACATTATGGGTACAGGAGGTCATGCGATTAAGCGCGCTGAGCAGGTTCACTCAGACATTGAATCGGTACTGATTACCGGAGCCGGTCCAATAGGACTTGGAGTATTAGCTATGGCTAAACTCCTTCTAGGGAAAGATATTCCTGTTCTGATTTCTGATGTGGTGCCTTACCGGTTAAAGCTGGCTGAGCAAATGGGCGGCTTGCCGATTTTGGTCACGGAGGATTCACTCGAGCAAGGCTTAAATGGTCACGGCTTAGCGAATCCTGATGTAGCTATTGACTGTGCTGGTAAAGCCAGTGTGCGCGATGAGGCTCTTAACGTATTGGCACACCGAGGAGTTTTTGTCAGTGTGGCGCATGGTGAAGGTCTCACCATTGAAAATATTTATCGGGACTTTGTCTTTCGAGAACTTAGTTTACTAGGGAGTGAGTACTTTACCTATCAGGAACTCGAGGCCAATCTAGTACTACTCAGGGTAAATAGGGGCTATCTTGATCAGATTATTACTCACCGTTTTGGAATTGACGAGATTAAGACTGCCTTTGACCTTTTCTTTAGGGGGGAAACAGGAAAGGTAATTATCGAGCAATGAATGGGTCAAAGCTAAAAATTGCGCTGATCGGTACTGGTGGCTGGGCGAGGCAACACGCCCGGATTCTTGCATCGCGCCCTGAGGTAGATTTTTGTGGCATTGTCGGACGTAATGAGGAGCGGACAGCTTTGCGAGCTGCTGAGTATAAGACTCGAGCCTATACCTCATTTGAAAAGCTTGTTAAGAATGAAATGCCTGATTTCATCTGTGTTTGTCTGCCAAACCAGCATCATTTTGCAGCCACGTTGGAGGTCATTAATGCAGGTTTGCCTTTACTGGTTGAAAAACCTCTGGTTTTTGATCTGAATGAGGCGCAGACTTTAATCGCTGAAGCTGAAAAGCGCGATCTGTTTTTTGCGATTAATTTTAATAGGCGAAGCCAAATCCACTACCTAGGGTAGTGGTGGAGGTGGACTTAGAGTAGAAGAGTAAGAATAGTACCCCCCTAGAAGGTAGAAGTTCGGAGGGTACGTGGAAAAGCATAAACGATTCAAGAAATTATCACATAGCATTTACGAGTGTAAATATCACGTAGTTTTCTGTCCAAAATACAGGTATCGCGTGCTTAAAGATGAAGTAGGACAATATACGGAAAGGCTATTACATCGACTAAGTGAACAAAAGGAACTGGAAGTGCTAGAGCTGAAAGTACAAGAAGATCACGTACATA
>JAGQHN010000269.1 GCA_020431825.1 Trueperaceae bacterium
CACGTTTAGAACAATAGCGCTGTCTCGATTGCTCAATGATCGTTTGAGCCTTGCCAACAAACATACTTGGATCAGGTTCTAAGGTTTTGGCTGAAAAAGGTCTTGAGGTACTGCCATCAATCATCAATTTCAAATAGATGTGATAAGCAGGCAGATTTAAGAGATCTTCAGCATTAAAGGTGGGATACATCAATCTTGAAAACTCTCGCGCATCTTCCTCTCCAACTCTAAAGCAGATGGTAGTGCCAACATTGCCAATGATGGCAGCTTTTAGCTCTTGAGAAATATTGGCACTGTATTGCGTGGCAAGGTGTAGCGCTAAGCCAAACTTTCTAGCTTCACCCAAGGTGCCTATAAAGGCGTCAGTGGTGAAGTTTTGAAACTCATCGACAAATAAGTTGAAGACCTGTCTTTGATTTGGCGGGGTGTCTACCCTATCCCAGGCAGCCACCTGAAACAGGGTGATAAGGAGGGAGCCAAATAAGTTGGAGGCGGTTTCAGATAGTTTGCCTTTGGACAAGTCAGCAATAAAGATTTTTTTGCTGTCGATCATAGTTCTAAAGCTTAGAGTGCTTTTGGTCTGCCCCAGGATGTTTCTAATTTGTGGGGAGGCAATAAACTGACCGACTTTGTTTCGGGTACTAGATAAGCTTTCTTGTCTAAAGGCGTCTTTATACTGGTCAAACTCCTGTTCCCAGAAAGCTTTGATAAAAGGGTCATTAACCCGCCGAAGAATAGCGTGTCGGTAGCTTTCATCACTGACCAATCTGTTAATACCTAGCATTGTGCTCTGACCATGCTCTAAGAGTGTTGCGACGACATTGGAGAGGATGTGCTCGGTACGTGGACCCCAGAAGTCGCCAAAAAGGTTTTTAAAGACGCTGACGATGCCTTGGGTAGCAAGGTAGCGTTGGTCTTTGCCAACTTTTGCCATCGGATTAAAGGCCATTGGATAAGCTAAGTCTCCTGGACTAAAGTAAATTACATCATCAATCCTATGTGGGGGAACGTGGTTTAAAAGCGTTTGACAGCTATCCCCATGGGGATCAAGAAAAGCTAGACCGGTACCATTATGCATGTCTTGAATGGCAAGCGTTTCCAATAGGGTTGATTTGCCTGTTCCTGTTGCACCCACACAGAATAGATGCTGCTGCCTATCAGCTTGTTTTATGCCAAAGCGCATGGCTTGGTTACGGTATGTTGTTATGCCTAAATAAGTTGTTGTCATGAATGCGTAATGTTCCTAAGCAAGTCAGCTCTCACCCCCGAGAGGTCTGACAAGGAATTGGCTTGCAGACGTCCCTTAAGCAAGGGCTGCGAGGATGAAATTCCAGCCACTGCTTATCAACTTTAGAACCTTTGGGGTCACACCCTTGGGTAAGGGGTGGTGAGGAATGAGAGCTGAGCTGCTTATCAACAATTTCAGGTAAGGATGCTTTGCTTATTATACGTTGCTTCTCTTGTAAACTTTTCCCCAACTTTCAAGCAAAACCAAGGCTACCGCTATGGGCGAGAAAGGCGGCGCTTGCATTAGAGGTACCCTGTAGGTACGGAGTTCCTGTGTCCCCATCCAAAGGAGCTCTGAAAGGTTCAAATTTGCCCCTAGAAGGATTTTTTTAGCACTTTTGAAGAGTCGGTCGTATTTGGGATTTGATATAGCTTAGAACCTTGTTTTAGACGTTGGGCATTTCTGGCCAAGGTAGTGAGAGTATATAGAGCATAAGATTGTCTCATCCTGCGCAGGGCAGAGGTTCCTGAGGCAGTGTGGAAGCGCTTCCCGACACCAAGCTTTGGCTTATGACAAGTACGGCTCTGTAACCTATTGTCCATTGAGCAGGATGAGACTTAAAGTCGGGAGAGGAACAAATGAAGCTTTTCTGGTGCTTTGATATAGCTGTCAAGACTTTATCAAGTGATATTCTCCAGAAAACCACTCGTTTTAAACAGCGAGTAAGCTAACGAGTGGTTCTGGTTTGGGTTGTTCCTTAGTTCTGATGCTGTTGATGATAGTGTTTGAGCCGTTTGATGGTATCCATAAAGTAAGCCCCTGTGTTTTTTTTGATACGACCCATCAAATATGCATCTTTGGTTTCTGATAAAGCCATGTAGACAAGAGATTGTGGATAGGTTTGAATCACCTTGCGATAACCAGCTCTACTCTTTGGATCTTGACACAGGTCAAGGATGTCTGAAAGAAGTAGTTCTTGTTTGTCAGTTAAGATTACTTCACTTTTGCCCTTAGCCAGCAGTTTGGCTTGCTCTCGTTTCTTTGAAAGTTCTTTCTGCACACTGAAGTAGTAAGCCCCAGGAAAGAAACTTAAGACGTAATCCTGCTGGTCAGCCGATGGGTGGAGTTGCCAACTTTTGAGATAACCCTGGTCTTTCAGTTCATTGAGTGCGGGACTCAGTTGTCTGGTAATCTCTGACGGAGATTTATGTTGGCTTAGGAGCAGTTCCTCACACAAACTGCTATAGCGTTTCTTCCAGACGGTTTGCCCCGAAGCAAACCAGCCTGTCTCCAGTAAGGGGTAGAGAGCTTTAGAGATAGGCTTTTTAAGCCTCAAGTGAAAAGCATGGTCAACACTGCGCATAGCACCTTGAATTAAGTTTCTTTTGTAAAAGGGAGCAAGCCAGACATAATTGGTTTGTGCCAACGAGCCATCAGGAAGCTCCTGACCAACCTGAACCACTTCAGCAAACGGTGAGGTATT
>JAGQHN010000026.1:0-38505 GCA_020431825.1 Trueperaceae bacterium
TGGTCAAATGTCAGCTAGAGCGTTCGATTAAGATTTTTGGTAAAAGCTCTCCATAAACTGCTTAGAGAAGCTTTGCGTATGCTTTGTATCCGCTGACGCTGTTTAAGTAGGATGGGCAAGCCTTTTACTGCGTCCCACTTTGCTCTAAAAATAGTTTTCATCTGACCCTGGAGACTAAATTTAATCAGAGTAATGATGGTTAAGACTAAATGTAAGGGGAAAAATAAAATAAGAAAAGGGAGAGGCATATTTTTAAAGAAGACCCATACCAAGTTGCGGTGACCATAGTAAAGTGAGAATTCACTATGCCGCCCTCCAGAACTGCTGTAGCCACGGTGGAAAACCTGAGCATCTTTACAGTAGAGGCAGGGTTGATTAAGAAGTTGCAGCCGAAAGCCAAAGTCAACATCTTCGCCATAAGAAAAAAAATCAGTATCAAATCCGCCCAGGTCTAAAAAGATCTGGCGCTTCACTAGCATAGCTGCGCCACTGGCAGAAAAGACGCGCTCAGGATAATAACGGTCAGCTGCTTGTTTATAGCCTCGCCGCCAGTAAAGTCCAGAAATATGATAGTTATCGCCACTGCCGTCAAGCAAATGGGGTGCTTCGTAAAAAACCTGCTTACTGCTAAAGCAAATGGTTTTAGAGTGGGTTTCTACGCACTGACTCAATTCATGTAGCCAGTTTCTAGCAGGGAAGGCATCCGGGTTTAAAAAGGCTACCCAATCACTTTTACTTTGTTTTGCTGCTAGATTGCAGGCGGCAGCAAAGCCAAGGTTTTTGCCAGGTTTGATGAGCTCGAGCTTTAACTTAGGATGAGCTAATTCAGGTAAATCATCACTGTTATCAACTACAAAGACCCTATGGGCTGCCAGACTTTGCTCAGATAAAGCCTCGAGGCACATAGACAAAGACGCTTTATCAAGGTAATGAATAATGATGATATCTACCTTCATATAGTATGTTTCAGCATACCTGAGGGAGCAGCCTACTCCTATTTAGAAATTTCACGCCTTAAGGCGGCATAGCATCTGTTTGAGTTTAGAGGACTGCCAAATCCCCCTAAAAAGCCTAAGAGTAAAATGTCAAATAAGGCAGAGTAAGAAAAAGTTATGCTGGTAAGGCTTGAGGAAGGTTTTAGAAAAGGCTAATCATGTTCAGTCCACGGTGGTTTGGGCTTTTTACCTGGAGCATTGCCTGAAATGATCTCCGTTCTGATTGTTAATTACTTTTCCGCAACGATGCTTTTAGAATGTGCTAAGAGCCTGAAAGGCATTCATGAACTGGTGGTGGTTGATAATTCGGCTGACCCTGGTGAGCGGCAAACACTCGAAACGCTTCGTCAAACACAAAAGGTAAAACTCATTTTCAATAGTCAAAATCTGGGCTTTGCCAAAGCAGTAAATCAGGCTGCTGCCGAGGCTGAAGGAGATCTTTTACTCATCTTAAACCCTGATACCTATTTGTTTGATACTACGCTTCCTCTGTTAAAGGCAGAGCTTGCCAAAGACAAAGTGGGAGCTGTAGGGCCTTTAATTCAGTTTCCTGATGGTAGGGAACAAGGTGGTGCTCGGCGCTTAGCGCCATCACCGGGTAGAGCAATTGCCAAACTTCTGGGACTGACTCGTTTGGGGATCAGCAGAGATTATGATCTTTCAAAGACAGAGTTGCCCAAGGCGCCCCAGCCAGTTGAAGTACTCTCGGGTGCCTGTATGCTCTTAAGTAAGGATCTTTACGAGGAACTTGGGGGGATGGACGAAGCCTACATAATGCACTGTGAAGATCTTGATCTTTGCATGCGTATAAAACTAAAGGGACTCGAGCTTGTCTTTGTCCCTGATGCAAAAGTGGTGCATGTGAAAGGGCATAGTAGTAACCGTCAGCCTCTTTGGGTCGCCTGGCACTTGCACAAAGGTATGCTCCTCTATTACCGCAAATATTTCCGTGCGCGCTACTCTGCTCCTATGTGGTTTTTAGTAGTGGCGAGTGTTTATGCCAGGTTTATTGTCTTTTCGATGATTAAACTAGCTAAGCAACTACTGGGAAAGTGAAAAGGCTCATCTTAGTTGGCGCACGTTCTTTCGTCGCTTTGCCACTAGTGCAAAATCTCCAGTCTAAAAATTACCAGATTACAGTGGTATCGCGGCAACCTGAAGCTCTGGCTTCATACGAAAAAACAGGGTGTGAAGTTGTAAGTTTAAAAGAGTTAAGTGAAAAAGAGAGTGAAGGAGAGTTGCTCGTTAGCCTTATGCCTATCTGGGAAATGGCAAGACTTATGCCTGAGTTAAAGCTTAGGGGCTTAAAAAAAGTAGTCGTCGTTTCTTCGAGTAGCGTGCTTAACAAACAGAACTCGAGCTGGCCTTCGGACTTAGCGCTGGTTGAGCGACTTCAAGGGGCAGAGAAGGCGTTACAAACGCTCTGCAAAAGCAAGGGAATAACCCTTATCATTTTGCGACCCACGCTGGTGTTTGGCTATGGTCTGGACAAAAATCTCTCACTTATTGTCAAAAATCTCAGACGTTTACATATTATGCCCCTGTTTGGGCAAGCTCAGGGCTTAAGACAGCCTCTGCATGCAGCTGATTTAGCCAGGGCTATTTGCTTAGCTCTGGAAGCTGAAATCGGAAATCGTTGCCTAAGTTTAGGTGGAGCTACACGTATTCCTTACCGGGACCTTATAAAGGAACTGGCTCGAGCCCATAACATTCCCTATATTTTTTTGCCAATCCCTAAGCTCTTACTGGTTTTGGGGCTAAACGTGCTCAAATTATTACCCAAATATAGATTCTTAGAACTGGCGATGTTTGAACGAATGAATAAAGATCTTATTGTCGATAATAGTGAGATTGAAAGCCTGCTGGGGTTTCAGGCGATGTCTTTACAGCAGGCATTGGAAAGACATTCGTGAAGCTTTTTGAAACGTTAGTCCTGCTTGCTCTTGGTTTGAAGGACTCTAGGCGCTGGGAATAGTTAAGTGAACATCTTTGGTTTTAGAGCGATTTGGCTGCCATTCTCACTTTGATTTGCTAGACTTAAGCTATGACAGCTAAAGCAAATTCTACACATTGGCTTTTCAAACTTTTTCGTGAACCTGCTAATAGCTTGAGTCATTTTATCGGCATTCTTTTAAGTATTGCTGCTCTGGTGATTTTGCTCGTTTTTTCAAAGGGTGATCCCTGGCGAGTGACCTCATTTGCTATTTATGGCTCGAGCCTCATTATTCTTTATACTGCCAGCACCCTGTATCACAGTCTAAAAGTAGGCGAGCGGGTACTCAAGGCTTTAAAGCGGTTCGATCATATGGCCATTTTTGGTCTTATTGCTGGAACCTATACGCCCGTTACGCTGGTGACCTTACAAGGAGGCAAAACAGCCTGGGGCTGGTCGATTTTTGGGGTAATCTGGGGTTTTGCCCTGCTGGGCTTTCTTTTTAAAATCTTCTGGATTCGTGCGCCTCGCTGGCTTTACACTACTTTGTACGTAGTCATGGGCTGGATGGCTATTATTGCAATTGTTCCTATAGCGCAGACGATGCCCTTTGGCGGCCTGATGTGGTTAGGCATAGGGGGTGTTTTTTATACTTTGGGAGCAGTTATTTATGCTCTCAAAAAACCCAATCTGCACAAATACTTTGGGTTTCATGAAATTTGGCACTTGTTTGTCTTAGCTGGAAGCATTAGCCACTTTGTGATGATGCTTAAGTATGTTTTGCCCAGTTCATAAAGATTGTCTGCACAATAAAAAAGCTCGAGTTGTAACTCGAGCTTTTTTATTGTGGTTATTAAGCTTACAAGAAAGCTATGGGTTCATCAACAAGGGCTTGCAGGGCGTCCATATCTAACAGGGTAATTTTGGCGTAGCCCGAAGCAATCAGGCCTTCTGAACTCAGTTCTGAGATTAAGGCAGAAACACTTTCGCGCGTTGCTGAAGTGCCTTCAGCAATAAAGCTGTGCGTGACGCTCAGGGTAAAATTACCATCATCACCTTCATAGGCTAACGGTGTTTCAGTTAAGGCGCAAAGATAACGGGCAATACGTTGTTTTAGAGTGCCTTGCTGCAAGTGATACTCGTAGTTCATCACACGGCGCATTTGCTCTGATAGTGACGCAATAACACTGTTTAAAGTGCTCTGATTTAAATACTCAGGAGAAATAAGTTCGGTTTCTACTCTGGTAAGCGCTTCCGCTGTATCTTGACGTATGCCTTTTGCCAGAGCTTCCTCACCAAAATAATCTCCTGGAACTAGGTGTCTGACCGTAATGCTACGACCTTCAGGGGTGGTCATGTAAAAGCGGATCATGCCTTTTTTAATTTGGAATAAAGATTCGGCACGATCACCTGTAAAATATAGCGTTTGTTTAGGCTCGAGCTTCATTCTAGGAGCTTCAGGAGCTAAAGTTGGGTTGGTTAAGTGAGTATTCGGATAAGAGAAGCTGTCCATGACTTACCTCCTGCATAAGACAGCTAGAAAGGATTTGCTGTTAAGCTGCTGCCCTTGCAATATCATAGAGATAGCTTACGGGCTGAGCTTTTTAGCTGTTAGATGCCCCTGTACCCCTCAATAAGTACTCGAATAATGTTGGCGACCTTACAATCGTTTTATGGCGTCTTAATAAAACTCGAGTTTTCCCCAACCTAACACGCTTTTTATCTTTTTGATAATGAACCACAAAACATATAAAGAAAGTCAAGAAACCAACAATCTTTTCAGATTTATTTTTGATTTTGCTTCTTTGATAGCAAAATTGATATCTTTAAGGGTTACTTTGACTACTCTGCTTATTCAACCTAGAGAGGTGTTTAAAGGGAAAGGGCTATCAATAAGTGCTTAGTAGGCAGGTGTCAGGGGGAAATCCACTGACCCACATAAATCTCAGTATTTATGGCGTACAAGCTGTGGTTAGTTTTTACAAGCGACTATTAGGGTGTTGTGGTAGAACTCGAGGCTAAAACCTCAGATTTACGCCCATGGTTATTTGGGCATCAACATTATTAATAGGAGCAAAGCCGTAAGCCGTCGTCACCTGACCAAAGAGACCAATCTGCGGCGTAATAAAATATTCAAAACCAAAAGGTACCTCGAGTAAGAGGGCGTCACCTACAGGCTGTACGCTTACGCCAAGTCCCAGCCCACCATAGAGCTCAAAAACATCAGTAAAAGCCTGAAGTCTTACTGTAACGTCACTGCTGGCACGCAGTTCCCTTAAGCCACTGTTAAAAACCAGACGCGCACTAAGACCTGCTGGTCCAATCAGGCCGTCATAGCCAAACTGTGTAGCAAAATAGACGTCACCGGAACTCGTGATTATCCCTGGAGAAAAGCCCAGATAAAAAGGATAAGAAGCCCCAGCTTTCAAAGAAATGTCTGGCAGCGGTGTAGCAATAAGACTGTAGTCGTCAGCATTAGAGGTTTGAGCATCTGAATTTGTTTCACTTGTGCCTGGACTGGAGATTGTTTCTGGACTAACGGCGTCTGCGGCAGTCTGCGGCAGGTCTGGATTGGTTTCAGCAAGGGGCGCTGCAGGTAGTTCGGTGCCTAAGACATCATTTAATGTTTGCTCTAGTACGATGATGCGAGCCTCGAGTGCTCTGGTGTACTCGAGGGAAGCTGCCTCTTGCATTTGGGCCTCGAGCACGGCAATGCGTTCTTGAAGATTACTCACGGGCCCAAGTTCCTGGGTTGCTTCCTTAAGCTTTTGAGCAATATCCGGGTCCTGAGCCAAAACCAGTAAGAGGGCATCAACATAGTCAATTAGCCGAGCCGAAACCACCGCGGCTTCATAACGAGAGAGCTTTTCATTGCCGCGGAAAAGGCCGTCAGGGTAACCCGTAAAAATACCCAAATTTGTCATGGACTCGAGTGCATTAAAGGCCCAGTGGCTACTTGGAACATCTTGGTAGGTAGGTGGAGCGGCTTGGCTGGCACCAGTCGGTAGTGAAACCTGGGCAAGCCCCAAGCTGAGACAGAAGAAACTGATAAATACTAGGAGTCTTAGTAATTGCTTCACGTTAGGTCACTTTACTTCAGGATAAGTCTAAAGCCTGTAAGGACAGCCTAAATTGAAAACTGATGAAGTCTAGGGTGTCCTATACCAGAGAAGGTCTTTTATAAACTAAAACCGCTCGTGAGAGACGACTCTGACTATGACATCATTCAGGCATTTTTGGTATTGGTTTCTAAAATTCAAACTATGCGAGCTTCTGATAAGCATAGCTGCTGAGCGTTTTATCTTGAGCAAATTTGCCTAAGGATGGGCTGAGCCACTATTTCGCTAGCATTTTCAAACTTGTCAGGCTGAAAACTGAACCAACCCAAATAGAGATTTTGGAAAACTTAAGAGGGTCCTATTAAGCGTAGTTAAGAATAGAAAGTCTTCTGGTGTGATGTTTGTCCAGGGTGAGAAAAAAACCTGTGTTAGCTTAAGGCAAGCATCGTGGGGAGTAAACCAAGTGCACGAAATGGGAAGGGATTATGAAGTCGTCATCTATTTTCTTGCCTGCTTATGGCAGAAGCTACCAGTTTGTTGATGCAGCACAACCCGGAGATATATGTGCGCTTCTCATACCTGATTACACCGAGGCAGTGAAGCTCAAGCTGCGACTAAAGGCCTTGCAAGCCAGGTTTGGTGGTCAAATTGCCACCCCCTTGCATCTTACCTGTCAACGTTTCCGAGCTGAAGCTGAAGACCTGGAGAAACTTAAACCAAGCCTGGTTCGTCTGGTCAGTGCTACGCCAGCTATAAAGCTCGAGGCCAAAAGTATTGAACCATTTTACTCAACCTTTCATGAGCAGGAGCTTTTAAAGTGTCGGATAGACAGCTCCGCCGAGTTACAGGACTTTGTCGAGAAGTTAAGCGCTGAACTTAAAGAGATGGGCATTGTGCCGCATTTTCCCTGGGTATCGGAACTCGTTACCTTACTCGAGGATATTCAAGTAAGCCGTTTACAGCTCGAGGAAATGGGAGAACCTCTCTTTACTGCACAGCGGCTGGTACTGACCCAAATTAAAGCGCCAGGACGTTATAAGGCGCTGTTCTCAGTTTCTTTATCTCCGTTACTTGAACCGAGTCTAAAAAGCTAAGAGTAGAGTCTATAAAGTCCCACCGTTTAATTTTGGAATCGGTGGGCTTTCTTTTTGCCAGTTCGTCTTATGTCTATATGACTGGTGGAACCTGTAATAGCTGACTAAACTATAAGCATGCGCCGTTTTATTGCTCAGGGTACCAATGAAGGGTTTGTCTGTGCCCAGTGTGGAGAGGAAGTCCCGCCACTTGCTAATGGCAGTTACCGAAACCACTGTCCTTATTGCCTCTATTCCTTACATGTAGATGTTTATCCTGGAGACAGAGCCAGTGACTGTCAGGGAAGCTTAAAACCTGTCAGAGTAGAGCATTCCGGGAAAAAAGGCTGGGTGATTGTGCATCAGTGTGAGCGCTGCGGCGATATTCGGCGGAACAAGGCTGCTCTGGATGATCCTCTGATCGCTGATGACTATGACCTTATTATTATGCTTTCGCAAGGTTCAAACCCCTTGTAAAAGTATGGTTTAGCAAATGTTCGGCAGGGTCAGTATGAACCCTAGAAACGCTGAAGACAGACCTTAGCGTACGCGCAAAATCGGAAACTTCCTAAAGCCTGATAGACTACTAAGGTAATGACCTCTAAAATGTGCAGCTAGAAAGGTGCAGCTAAGTTAAATGGCAGATTATCTCTTTATAAATGGCACGATTCTCACTATGAATCCGGAAACTCCAAGGGCTGAAGCGGTTTTGACTCGAGCTGATCAGATCCGTTTTGTTGGCAGTGAGGCTGAGGCGAAAGCCCAGATGGCGCCGCATACGCAAGTCATTGATTTGCAAGGGCAGTGCCTTATGCCTGGTTTTCATGACAGTCATGTGCACCTTGGTCAGCATGGTTTTGAACTGTCGCAACTGAACTTGTCGAAGGCAGCGACTAAAGAGGAAGGACTTGCTCTGGTTGCGCAAGCCGCCAGAGAAGTGCCCGAAGGAGAATGGATTTTAGGTGCGGGCTTCCTGATGGCCCGCTGGGGAGTAAGCGAACTGGGTAAACTCGAGCTTGACCAAGTGGCACCCAATCATCCTGTACTCTTACGGTCGCAAGATCATCATAGTGCCTGGGTTAACTCACTTGCCCTCGAGCGTGCCAAAATCAGTGCTACCACGCCAAATCCAGCTGAGGGTGAAATTGTTAAAGATGCTGATGGGGAGCCTACTGGGCTTATCCTCGAGCGTGCTGTGGGGCTTATCAGTGATGTCATTCCTGAAGTTAGTGATGAAGCCCTTTCGAGAGCAATCAGGGCGGCAGCAGATCACTTTGCCAGTTTGGGTATTACTACAGTTCATCATATGAGCTACGACTCAGCAGATCAGTGGCGGGAAATGGCTTTGCAAGCCAGTCAAGAAGAGTACTCAGTAAGGGTTTGGGCCTGTATTCGGCAGGAAGATATCGAACATGCCGCCGCTCTTGGCCTGGCAACGGGCCAGGGAGGAAAGCATTTTCAGGTGGGAGGTGCCAAGTTTTTTGCCGATGGTGCCCTGGGTAGTCTTACTGCACTTATGAAAGAGCCTTATGAAGGTACAACGACCAGAGGTGTCGAAATACATGGGCGTAAAGTTTTACAGGAGCGCTTTCCTCTGGCGATTGCTGCTGGCCTGACCCCAGTCATTCATGCCATTGGTGACGCCGCCAATGAAACGGTGCTTGATGTGCTTGAAGAAACGCAGCCACTCTGGCAGGCAAAAAAGATGAGACCACGTATAGAGCATGCGCAGCACCTCACCCCTAAAGACATAGCGCGTTTTGCCAGACTGGGCGTGATTGCCTCCATGCAGCCTATTCATTTTAGATTTGATGCGGTGCGTACCGCCGAGTTACTGGGAGAGCGTATAAACACAACCCATGCCTGGCGCTCTCTAACAGACAGTGGGGCAGTTTTGCCGCTTGGTTCTGACACACCCGTTGCCACGCCTGATGTGATAGAAGGTCTAAAGGCAGCCGTAAGGCGGCAAGCCGAAAGTGGGCAGGTTTATGGTCGTGAGCAGGTTTTGACTATTACAGAAGCTTTAGCTGGCTACACGAGACATGCCGCCTACTGTATCAACTGGGAAGGGCGCTCGGGTCAGCTAAAGGCTGGTTTTGACGCTGACCTGGTGATTTTGTCGCACGATCCTCAGCAGACTTTAGAGGGGCTCGAGGTTATCTCAACCCTAAAAGCAGGTTACTGGACCTATGGAGGCAGAGTCTAAAGTCTCTTTTAAGCTTTCTCAGGTTTTTCCTGTGCTATTTTCACCTTTCTCTGTTTGATTGGTAAAGGCCAGTCGATGTGAGAAATGCGCTGCCAAAAGCAAAGTTTGGGAGTATTCTTATATCTTGGCAGAGGCCTTACCTTGGGAGTACTGTTTTGATAGACCATCACCATTCCGACGAAAAAAAGCGAGCTAAGCTATGTGTGGCATAGCAGGATTCTGGCAAAAAGAGGCGGGGGGAAACGGGCAAATTGAAGCCATGCTTGCCAGTATTCAGCACCGCGGCCCTGATGATCAGGGGCAGTGGCGGAGTGCTACAGGGCAAGTTGTTCTGGGTCAACAGCGTCTTTCGATTATTGATTTAAGTGCAGCAGGTCATCAGCCCATGTTGTCTGAAACGGGTCGGGTAGCGATTAGTTTTAATGGTGAAATCTATAATTTTAGAGAGCTCAGACAGGAACTCGAGAAATCTGGCATTGATTTTCATTCGGGTAGTGACACCGAAGTTTTACTAAAAGGCTATCTCTACTGGGGAACAGACGTACTTGACCGCCTCGTCGGGATGTTTGCTTTTGCCATCTGGGATGAAGATAAAGAGCAGCTCTTTTTAGCAAGGGACCGAGCGGGTGAAAAACCCCTTTATTATGCTCACGAGGGCGAACAATTTGCCTTTGCCTCTGAAATTCAGGCTTTAACCAAGCTGAGCTGGGTTGATACGGGTATTGATCAAGAGGGCCTGCTGATGTACTTGCGCCTGCAAGCCATTCCCTCACCTTACAGTATTTACCGGGGGGTTAAGAAATTAGCTCCGGCGCACGCCATGATGGTAAGTAAAAAAGGACTTAAGGTCTGGCGTTACTGGGACCCCATTCGTTTTTTAAGTAAACCTAGACTTGCTATAACCGAAGCTGAAGCTATAGAGCAACTCGAGTTCTTGTTAAGTCAGGCAGTCAAAGGCCAAATGATTGCCGATGTTCCCTTGGGTGCTTTCTTGTCTGGTGGGATTGACTCGAGCACCGTTGTTAGCCTTATGACAGAAGTGGCAAGTGGCAGGGTCAAAACCTTCACCATTGGTTTTCAGGAAGATGCTCAGGATGAATCCAAACATGCGGCAAAAATAGCAGAATTCTTGGGAACTGAACACACTTGTGAGATCTTAACTCAGCAAGATGCGCTTAATCTGATTAACCGCATTCCTGAGATTTACGGTGAGCCCTTTGGTGACCCATCGGCTTTGCCTACTTATCTCGTTTCTCAGGTAGCAAGAAAACACGTCACAGTTAGCCTTTCTGGTGATGGGGGCGACGAAGCCTTTGGGGGGTATGAGCGTTATGATCTTTTAGACCGGGCTGAACCCTGGCTAAAAACGCTGGCACCGTTTGGTGGGGCTATGCGTTCAGCAGAAAAATTTTTGCCGCGCAAGGCCGCTCTGTTAGCGCCTTATGTTGGCAGAGATATCAGCAAGTTGTATCAGCAATATGCGGGTCGCTTTAATAATGAAGAACTCGTTGAACTGATAGGGTCTTACCTCGAGCCCACTGAGTTCAGGCGTTCCTGGGATCTCAAGAATCAGTCAAGCCGCCGTCGCGCCATGATGACAGACATGCTCATCTATATGCCAGACGTGGTGCTTGCCAAAGTAGATAGAGCTGCAATGGCAGTTTCTTTGGAGAGCCGGGCGCCTCTTTTGGACCACCGCATACTCGAGTTTAGTTTGCGCTTGCCTGACCCACTGGTCAAAGATAAATATATTTTAAAAGAACTGGTTTATAAACGCATTCCGAGGGCTTTACTCGAGCGTCCCAAACAGGGATTTGGCGTTCCTTTACGCAAATGGTTAAGTGACGATTTAAAAGATTTACTCATTGATACGGTTACTCCAGACATACTCAAGGAGCTGGGCATAAGCAACACCAAAATGGTCATGGAGCTTATTAGCGGACAGCATAAAGGGCTGTTATTCAGAGAATATCAACTCTGGACGCTGCTGGTTTTATGTCTTTGGTATAGAGGGCAAAAAGGGCGGGCTTAGCCGCTCATACCCATTTCATCCCATAAAGGATGAAATGCGAGCGTAACGAAAAGAATCAAACTAAGAGATGTTTCTTTCATCAGGGAAATTATTAGAAGCAGGTTTTTTCTGGCAGGATAAAGTGTGCTTATTCTCAAGTGCGCAAGGGGTTGGCGAAACAAAGTATGCCTTAAGACTCAGTCGATAATCCTGAGAAATCTCGTCCAAGACGTTAAATACCTCTATTTTTTCGGAGTAAGGTAAACAATTGACGTAAGGTTTTAGGGAAGCTTGATTAAAACAATATTACGACTTTATCTCTAAAATCATGTTAAAACTAGCAGTGTGGGCAAGGTAGATTTACATATGCATACCCGTTACTCTGACGGGCAGTCAACTGTGGAAGAACTATTACAGGCGGCCAAGGAGCATGGGTTAGAGGCCATTGCCATTACCGATCATGATACTGCAGAAGGCAGCCGCGAGGCTCGAGACTTAGCACCCCAGTATGGACTTGAACTGATCCCTGCCATTGAGCTTACCTGTTACTGGGAAGGATACTCAGGTCATGGGGGTGGGCCAGATATTGACCTTTTGGGGTATTTTATTGACCTTGATAGCCCTCTCCTGGCTGAGATTGAAGAGCGCCTTCATGAGCACGCTAGAGAAAGAGCTAAGATTTGCTGTGAAATCTTAAAGCGAATGGGCTATGAGCTGAGTCTAGAAGATGTTTTGACCAGTAACCCGAATTATCCGGCGGTTCTGGCTTTTCTTGATGTGTTTGTGCGCTTAGGTCTTACCTCGGCTGAAGAGGCGGGCCCGATTATTGAAAGGGCTTATTACAGTTCAGGGCGCTCGAGGCTCTCTATCCAGAATGCTATTAAGCTGGTTCATGAACTGGGCGGAGTAGCTGTGCTGGCGCATCCTACGATTATCCACCGCGATATGGACAGTGAACCCTTAAGCGAACGGGGCTTGATTGAGCTGAAACAGGTAGGACTGGATGGCATTGAAATTTACCATCACCGTTTGCGCAGCCAACACAGACAGCACTTTAGTATGCTGGCCAAGATGGCCAACCTGGCTATTTCAGGAGGCTCCGATGAGCACCGTAAGCCAGAAAGATTTCAGCGTTTTGCCAGTCAGCCAGTAACCACAGAAATGCTCGAGGAATTGCGCTCGAGACGACCCGATCATTAGACAAACTAAGAGCTTTAAAAGTTTACCTGAGATTATACAAATGTATAGCTTGGCTTGAATTTAGCTTAAAAAACTATGTTAGTTTAAAGCGCATGTCAGTCAGTGCGGAGTACTACATAGATAAGTTAAAGCTAAAATCTCATCCTGAAGGTGGCCTTTATCGCCGCGTATATGAAGCCCGGGAAAGCATTGCTCAGGTAGCTTTGCCAGCGCGTTTTTCAGGTGCCCGGACGTTTGCTACTTCTATTTATTATTTTTTAAGGGGCGATGAGGTTTCGCGTTTTCACCGTATTAAATCAGATGAGGTCTGGCACTTTTATGCAGGCTCGAGGCTTACCCTGCACATGCTTAATGAAAAGGGCTACCGGGAGCTTTATTTGGGCAGTGAGCTTGAGGCAGGGGCTGCTTTTCAAGCTGTTATTCCCGCGGGAGTGTGGTTTGGTGCTTCGCTGGAACAGCAAGATAGCTTTGCGCTGGTAGGTTGCACAGTCGCACCGGGCTTTGACTTTGTTGATTTTGAGTTGGCTCAGCGTGAAGCCTTGCTGGCCCAGTACCCTGAGCAGCAGGAGCTTATTTTGCGTTTGACTGAGTAAATCTCCAAGCCTTCAAAGCAAAGAGCAAAAAGGCGAGAGGTGCTAAAACAAAGCCAAAGAGAAGCCAGAACACTTTGGCTCGAGCTTTCATATCGGAGTTAGGCAAGACTCGAGCCGCAAATAACAAAGCCAGGCATAAATTAAGCATAAAAAACCAGGTAAAGGGCGTTGCATCGGCTCGTGATAAAAAATAAGCCTGACCGAAGTCGAGGTCTTTACCTAGCCAGGAGCCCATTGGTTTTTGCCTGTCCTTTGATTTGGACCTTGGTAGTTTCAAGGATCTGCTGAGAGAGGTCTAGGGGGTTGCCTTCTATTTGGTGGCGTTTAAAAGACATCAGTAAAGAATTGATATCACGTTCAAATAAGTCTTTGGCTTTGGGGTGTTCGGTGCTGATCATTTGCGGGAAGTCAATGACCATGACACGTCCTTGCCACCAGAGTAAATTGTAAGTAGAGTAATCCCCGTGGATTTTTCCCAGCTTAAGCAGGTTTTGATACAAATCTATGCTTTGCTGCCAGGCGGTCTTAGCTTCTTCAGGGGCTAAGCGGATGTCGGCCAGACGAGGGGCAGCTTCACCATTTTCACCAATAAACTCCATCAGTAAGACCCTGCCAGCTCGAGCAATCTCATTGGCCCCAGGACCAATCATAGGCGTAGGTACGGGTAGGCCAGCTTCAAAAAGTTCCCAGAGCTGACCGTATTCGTGGTAAATCCAGTGGGCTTCTTCACGACTGACATTAAGACGTTCCCGGTTTTCTTCGATTTTTTTGTAATGGGCTTTGGGAATGCGCCGACCAAATTTATAAACCTCATCTTTTTGAAAGGAACGCACGATTTTATCCCGGTAAATTTTGGCAGCCAGTTGGCCTGCGGGTCCTTCGGCTAGAAAGACTGTTGCTTCCTTGCCACTTTTTAATTCTCCCAAAATGTGACTGATATAGCCAAGTTCAAAGAGTTGCTGTAAGCTGGCGTCAGAAAAGCGGTCAATACTCGAGCGTTTTTCTTTTTTCGCCAGATAGAGTTCGGTCTTTTTTTGTTTACCTTTGGGCTTTTTACGATCTTTTTTTCTGCCAAAACGTTCTTCACCGTCGGCATAGTCATCATAATAACGTTTAATAACAGTCTCCTAGCAAGTGATTTTAGCATTTTAGATCAAAAGAATCGTGAACTTAACTGAAAATAGCTCTCTCATCCCCTAAACTACGCTCAGGGTTTCTGATCTGTAACTGCTTATTGGTGCAGTTTAGACTCAGGCCCTAACTTAAGCTGACCTTAGTCAGGTGTTTTTCGCTTATGCGCTTGCTATGCTTGAGGACAATTGTCCATCAGCGCACCAATAGGGCTGACTTAATATTAGACATGATGATAGGAAATGGAAAATGATAACCCCAACCTTATCACTGGCCTTTTTTGCGGGTATTTTGTCTTTTCTGTCTCCTTGTGTTTTGCCGCTGGTTCCGTCTTATCTGGCGTATGTTGGTGGTGCGAGTACGCTTGATCAGCGGCGTCAACTAGCCATACGCAACAGCTTATTTTTTATTTTAGGTTTTTCGCTGATATTTATTGCTTTGGGGGCCTCGGCAAGTGCTGTTGGTAATTTGCTAAGGGTCTATAAGCCCATGCTCATTATGTTTGGTGGTGCGCTTATTGTCCTTTTTGGGCTGATTATGCTGGGGCTTATCAAACTTCCCTTTTTATACCGGGATACGCGTCAGCAATTTAAGGGAGATAGCACCAAGCCCTGGGGAGCTATTTTACTGGGCATGGCTTTTGCCGCTGGCTGGACACCCTGTATCGGTCCAGTTCTAGGAGGTATTTTGACCCTGGCAGGTGCTTCTGGCACCCTGATGCAAGGGGTTATTTTGCTTGCCAGCTACGCTTTAGGGCTGGCGGTACCTTTCTTTTTAGCTGCATTAGCCCTCGAGTCTTTCCTTAAATTCTCTGCTAAATTCAGGCGCTATTTGCCCTGGGTTGAGCGTATTTCAGGAGCGCTGCTGGTTTTTGCTGGGGTACTCATGTTAACGGGTCGCTACACAGCCTTTAATTCTTTCTTAATTCGTTTTACTCCGGACTGGTTACTATCTCGGCTATGAACCCTGAACCCGCGGTTGAACTTTTTGCGCTGGCCCGGCGCTATGGTTTTGACATGGTGCTAAAAGATATCAGTCTGGTTTTAAGTGCCGGAAAAACGGTCATCTTAGCGGGCAATAATGGCTCAGGCAAAACTACGCTCCTTAAGATTTTGGCAACCCGACTTAAACCAACCAGAGGCAGTGCCAGAGTTTTTGGCTTTGATCTCCATAAAGAAGCCAAAGAGGTGCGGCGACACGTGGCCTATGTCAGTGTTTTGGGGGGACACTACCAGACCTTGACTGCTTTTGAAAATTTGCGTCTGGCAGCAAGCCTTTATGGACATGATCGTCAGGAAGTAACCGTGGCTGAACTCGAGGGCAAACTTGACGCCGTTGGCCTCCTAAATGCTCGCAATAAACAGGTTAGAACCTTTTCCAGCGGTATGAAAAAACGTCTGGCGATTGCCCGTTTGCTTATTTCTGATGCTGATTTGTGGCTCTTGGATGAACCCTATGCGGCTTTAGATCAAGAGGGCAAATCACTAATTGATGATTTGTTAATTGAGGGAAAGTCTCAGGGTAAAACCATTATTATGGCTAGCCATGAATTAGAACATACGCGAAAGTTTGCTGATGGTGTGCTGGCTTTGCAGGACGGGTATTTAAGAAAGCTCGAGTCTAGTCCTCTAGAGGTGGTTAGTGACTGATTTTGGCTTTGTTATGACCCTGGCTCGTAAAGATCTTATGCAGGAGCTGCGCAGTAAAGCCGCTACCGTAGCGACCATCTTTTTTGCCGGGATTGTGCTTATCATTCAGGCTTTTGCCTTTAGTGAGCGTGAAGGTTTACTGGCAATTATCGCGCCAGGAGCACTCTGGGTTGCGCTGGCCTTTGCTGGGGTGATCTCAGCAGCACAGAGTTATCAGTCTGAGTTAGAAGAGGGGGCTTTTGAGCAGCTTCTTATGTATCCAATCCCCAGGGCGACTATTTTTTTAGGGAAATTGCTGGCCAACTGGCTTTATATGAGTATTTTGGGTTTTGTGCTCTTGCCCATTAGCATCGTGTTTTTTGATATGAACTTGGGGGCCAGCTGGTTACTCATGCTCCTTACGATTTTGCTGGGTACGCTGGGTTTTGCCCTGATCGCTACTTTTTACGCTGCGCTAACTGCCAACTTAAGGGCCAGGGAATCGCTTTTGCCTGTTCTCATGTTTCCTGTTGTCGTACCTATTTTATTAGCAGCCGTTAGGGCAACCAGAGAAATTGCGGGCGCAGGTAACCTTGGAATCAGTTTGAGTTGGCTACAATTACTCTTAGCTTTTGATCTGGTTTATGTCGTTGTTTGTACCGCAATCTTTCATTTCGTGACGGAAGATTAACGCTATGCAAAAGACTTTTCTAAACTCAAACCATCTGGCATATTTGCCCTTCAGGAGGCCATTATGGCAAAACTAAGTGTGGAGACAAAAAGACCCCCATGGCTAACTATCTTTGGCCTGGCTTGTCTGGTGCTTTTGGGTGTTGGCATTTTCCTAAGTTTGGTCACCAGTCCACCTGACATTAATCAGGGAGATTTGATTCGGGTGATGTACGCCCATGTTTCAGTGGTCTGGGTCGGCTTTATTGCTGTCATCATGACTGCTATTTTTGGCATGATGTATCTCTGGCGCTCGAAAGCTACAGATGATATATGGGCAGTTGCCAGTGCGGAAATGGCGCTGATTTATTTTGCTCTGGCCATTATTGGCGGTATGACTTATAGCAAACCTACTCTGGGTGTTTTCTGGGACTGGGATGCCAAGCTGACGCTTACTGCCTTAGAGTTTGCCCTGCTGGTTGGCTACTTTATTGTTCGGGGTTTGCTTGATGACCCTAAGCAACGGGCGCGTATCAGTGCTGTAGTTTCTATTATTGTCCTGGCAAGTTTGCCCTTTAACTGGATGGCTGCCAAATGGTTTAGAACCCTGCATCCTTCAAAAAGTTTTGATATGACGAGTAGTGGTGTCTCTGATACCATGGCGCCCATTTTTAGAAATATCTTGCTCTTTAATGTCTTTGTGGCGGCGCTTATTTTCGTTTACTTTCTACTCGAGCGCGTGCGTCTCGGTCGTTTAGAAGTGAAAGCTGACAGCTTAGAAGAAAATCTAAAGCCCAGAAGCGAGGTCGTTCATGTTTGATAATATTTCACAATGGGGTTGGGTCGCCTTCGCCTGGATTGAAGTTATCCTGGCCTATATTGGCTACCTAATGTACCTGAACTGGCGAGCTAAAAAACTAAAGGACAAAGAACGATGAAAAAGCTCATTTATGCTATTGCTGGAGTAGCTATTCTAGGGATTGCCGGGGCGCTCATTTATCAGGCGCTGAACTCGAGCCTGGTTTACTTTATCCTGCCCAATGAATATGCTGCCCATCCTGCCAAATATGAAGATCGTCGCATACGCCTTGGAGGAATTGTTGAGCCGGGGAGTGTGCAGTACGATAACCAGAATTTACAGCTTGCTTTTGCCATTACTGACAGCATCAAAACTTACCCTGTCACTCATGTGGGTGCACCCCCTGAGCTGTTTAAGGAAAATACAGGGGTGGTGGTCGAAGGTCACTTTGATGGTGAAACTTTTAAGAGTGATGAGTTGCTTATTAAACATAGCGAGGTATATGAACCGCCTGCAGACGGTCAGCCTATCGATATTGAAATGCTTAAAGACACTTTGCAGTAGCCTGCACAGGACGCACATCCCTTGCCCTGGCTGGCTCAGAAATAGGAAGATGACCAAATGGATTTAAGTCTCGGACAATTGGGTATGGCAAGCCTCTGGCTAGCCTTTGCTCTGGCAATTTACGGTATTTTCGCAGGGATTCTGGGGGCACTGCGGCGTGACGCCCGTTTGCAGACCTCGGCTCGGTTTGCTGCGGTGGCGGTGTTTTTGGCAGTAACTACTGCAATTGCTGTTATGGAAACGGCGCTTTTAACGGATGATTTTAGTGTCAGGTACGTTGCTGAGCATTCTCGGATCGCGTCACCGCTGTGGGTAAAAGTGGTTACCCTCTGGTCAGCGCTGGAAGGCTCGGTGCTTTTTTGGGGCTGGTTACTTACCGGTTATGGTGCGCTTTTAGCGATTACTTCGCCTAATAATGTACTTAGACCCTGGGCGCTCTCAATTATGCAGATGGTGCAGCTTTTCTTTATTTCGGTTGTTACCTTTATTGCCAATCCGTTTATTGTGATGGCAGTACCCCCTATGGACGGGCCAGGGGCAAATCCGCTGCTGCAAAATCACTGGATGATGGCGGTGCACCCTGTCTTGCTCTATTTAGGCTATGTGGGTTTAACGGTTCCTTTTGCTTTTGCTATGGCTGCTTTGATTACTCGCAGGCCAGGTATAGAGTGGATGACCCAAACAAGAACCTGGACCTTGATAGGCTGGGGCTTTTTATCAGCCGGGATAATTGCCGGAGGCTGGTGGAGCTATGAGGTTTTAGGCTGGGGTGGTTACTGGGCCTGGGACCCGGTTGAAAATGTCAGCTTTATGCCCTGGTTAACTGCGACAGCTTTTATCCATAGTGTGCAGGTGCAAGAGCGGCGGCGTATGCTTAAGAGCTGGAATGTCATGCTGATTGTGCTGACGTTTTCGCTAAGCATTTTGGGCACCTTCTTGATTCGCTCAGGTGTGGTCTCGAGTGTTCATGCTTTTGGTGATGGCCCCGTAGGCCCCTTCTTTTTAGCCTTCTTTATTGTGGTGGCACTTGCCGCCTTTGGACTGGTTGCCTGGCGCTGGGATCAGGTTCGTGATAACGCCGAGCTTGACGCTGCTGTCAGTCGTGAAGGAAGTTTTCTGGCGGGTAATGTGCTCTTTTTAGCAATGGCCTTTGCGGTTTTGCTTGGCACACTGTTCCCGCTAATTGTTGAGGCTTTAAGTGGCAACAAAGTTACGGTTGGAGCGCCCTTTTTTGACAAAGTGAGCATTCCTATCTGGTTACTTATCTTTGTGCTGATGGGCATTGGACCACTTTTACCCTGGCGAAAGGCCGAAGAGCAATCCCTAAGAAAAAACCTCATGTGGTTAGTTGGCGGTGCTTTGGCAGCTGCGCTTATAGCTTTTCTGTTTGGTATTCGCCGTGTTTACCCCTTACTTACCATTGCTTTGGCAGGCTTTAATCTGGTAAGCCTCGGCCTGCTGATTACGGGAGCCGTTGTGCCCAGGGCTAGGCTTAGTGGGCGCAATGTTTTATCGGTATTTAGGCAATACGCATTTGAGAGTAAACGCCGTTTTGGCAGCATGATTGTGCATTTTGGTGTGATCGTTATTGCTCTCGGGGTTTTGGGAAGTGGAGCTTACCGCGTTGACCAACAAATTCGTATTGATTATGGGCAAAGTGTGGAGTTTCAGGGCTACGAACTCAAAGCTCTGGGGGCCTATACCTACCCCGAATTAAGTCTCTTACAAAGTGGAACCCTTACTGAGCAAGATGTCAGCCATATAAGCTTAGGAGCCAATGTCGAAGTTTGGCGAAATGGGAAACTGCTTAAAGTCCTGAATCCACGTATCAACCGCTTTCTGGGCCGTCCTGAGCAGCCTGTACCTACGCCATCGGTCCTTTATATGCCCTGGCACGATATCTATCTGAATATTGCAGGTGAGCTCAATGCTGACTCTAGTTCTGTTACTTTGCGCGTAGTACAGAGCCCGCTGGTGACCTGGATTTGGATAGGGGGCTTTATCATAGTTTTAGGTACAGCCTATGCGCTTAGTCCTAATAGACGCAGAGTAAAAGCCAGTCAAGAAGCCAGGGGTAGTGTGCAGGCATGAAGCGCTTTCTGATCGTTGCCCTGGTGATTGCTGCGCTTGCCAGCCTCTTTGTATTTGGGCTGATTCGTGGTCGTCCAGACAGGGACATTACCTCAAATCTTTTAGATAAAGCTGTGCCAAATTTTAACTTACCTCTTTTTGAGCGCTACTGGTCAGAGTATGGTGAGCGTCTTGATTTGGCTAGCTACGAGGGCAAACCGCGCATTGTTAATTTTTGGGCATCCTGGTGTGGACCTTGTTATCAGGAAGCGCCAGAACTACAAGCGGCGTGGCAAGAACTCAAAGACGATGTACTTATCATTGGTGTGCAGACGCAGGATAAGGGCAAAAAGCAGCAAGGCCAGGATTTCATTGATCAGTTTTCTTTATCTTTCCCAAATGTTATTGATGATGACAGCAGTACCAGCGTAGCCTACGGTCTTTTTGGTGTACCTGAAACTTTTTTTATTAGAGCAGATGGCACCCTGGCTTATAAACATGTTGGTCCGGTCTCAGCTGCCTTCTTAAAAGATAAAATTGCTGAGGTTTTCTGATGGTCTATTTGACAAAACACTTTCTGATTTTGTTGTTTGCTTTTGTAATGCTCGTTTTTGCTAGTGCTCAGGAAACGCAACTCGAGCAGCGGGTTTTTGAAATTGGCCGAGATTTGCGCTGCCCCGTTTGTACTAGCGAATCTGTCGCCGATTCCAATGCCGAAATCGCCATTCAAATGCGTGACATTATTCAGCAAAAACTCGAGGAAGGTCAATCTGAAGCGCAGATAAAGGCTTTTTTTCAGGCAAGTTATGGTGACTGGATTTTACTCGAGCCTCCCCGGCGGGGCATCCACCTGATTGTCTGGCTTTTACCAACCCTGGTAGGGCTAGCAGGTGTTGCAGTGCTGGCTATTTTGATTAGACGCTGGACTACCGAAAAAGAAACTATCGAGGTCGATGAGACCGAGCTAAAACGCGTACGAGAGGCACTGGATAACGCCTGATGCTTACCGTCATTATTATTGTTCTGTTAGCGCTTATTTTCTTTACCTATGTAGCGATTCCGCTGATATTTCCTGGTCAGAGTGACCGTTTGCCTGATAGCCGTGACCCGATTAAACAAGACCTCGAGGAAGAGCGAGATGCCCTTTTCCGGGCAATTAAAGAACTGGATGCCAGAAACGACCTGGCGCAAACTCGCCGTGATCAGCTGCGGGCGCGCTATGAAGCCAAAGCTGCGAAGGTTTTAAGAGCACTTGATGAAAGGCAGCTCGAGCTAAAAGAGAATGTTCCAAGTCGACCGACTCAGCGCAAACGTTTTCCTTATGTAACACTTTCTTTTCTTAGCCTTATGGTGATTATGGCTGCGCTTATGCCTTCTTATGTCTTACCGCGTATGAATGGTGGAACGGTCACGACCTTTTTTGAAGGGGATATCGAGCAGGCTAAAGCCCTCAAATCTTTAGAACGTGCTGCCAATAAAAACCCCAATGAAGATAATCTGATGGCGCTCGCTGATGCCTACTGGCAGCTTAATGATGTGGCGCAGGCCGAAGCCACCTATTTGCGAATGACCTCAGAGTTAAACCCGGTTCCTGCCCTTGCCTACAGCCGTTTGGGGTATTTGAAGTTGCAAAACGACAATGATATTCCAGGGGCTCTGACTTATTTTGAGCAGGCTCAGGAAGCTGACCCCAGTGACCTGGATACGCTTTATACTCTGTCAGAAATTTACTTTTCTCAGGCCAGACCTGATGATGCGGTAAAAACGCTCGAGACCTATTTAAGCTTGCCTGCTGGCGCCGATGATGAAGAGGTAAAAACGCGGCTCGAGCTGTTCAAACAGGTTGCGCCTGTCCTGAACGCTGCGACTCAGGACCCCACTCAGGAAACCCTGGCTGCTCTGGCGGATACCTACTGGCAGGTGGGTGAGCGGGAAAGAGCTGCTGACATTTACATTCAGCTACTAAGTAACTTTGATGCTCATAATGGGCTGGCCTATAGCCGTATCGGTCAGGTCTTGTTCTTTTCTGGACGCAATGTTCAGGCTATAGATATGCTTGAGCGGGCTATGGCGATAGATGATGCTAACTTAGACACCTTGCTCTTTTTGGGCAATGCCTATTTTAGTAGTGACAGGTTAGAAGAGGCCATAAGTACCTGGGAGCACTATGTTGAGGTGGCAGGGGGCGAAGAGGCTGCTGGCCGGGTTCCAGGACTTATTGAAAATGCTAAAGCCAGATTGGCAGGTGCGCCCACCGATAGCACCGTGGTTGAGGTGTCAGGTGAAAGTCTCTTTGCTGCTAATTGTGCGGCTTGCCACGGGCTGGCGGGTCAAGGTGGCATTGGCCCTACACTTATTGCTAATTCGCGGGCAGCGAATGAAGCCAATGTGCGTAACCTCATTCAGTATGGCCGGGGGTTGATGCCGGGCTTTATCGCCAGTTTGAGCGAAGAGCAAATTGACATTCTGGTTGATTTTGTAGTTAATAATCTGGCGCAAGGACAAACCAGTGAGCGACCCTGACGCTAAAGAGTTAGTCAGTGAGGAACGCCGGAAGTTAGTTACCTGGCTCTGGCGTTTACCGGTGCTGGCAGCTATAGGGGGCGCCGGGTTTGCGGGCTACGAGTTTTACAAACACCTGGATAAAACCTTGCCCAGTAAAACCCCGGTCTTTGAGCCTAAAACTAAGATAGAGATTGCTGAACTGGCAGAATTGGCATCCTTGTGGTCTTTTGCTGAGTTTAGCCTCGAGTACATGCCTGCTATCGTTTTTAGAGTGCCGGCTCCTGTCTCTGGGGGACTTAGCTTTGAAGATAAGCACTTTATAGCTTTTAGTCGTATCTGTACTCATATGGGCTGTATTGTCCAGCCCAATGAGAATTTTGAGGCAATTGCTGTGTCCTATAACTACCGCACCACTTCACCCGTGCTGGCTTGCGGATGTCATTTTAGTGTATTTGCTGTCGATAAGGCGGGCGAAGCGGTGAGTGGCCCAGCAACCTTGCCTATTCCAAGGGTGCAACTCGAGCTAGAAGAAAATCGGCTTTATGCCGTGGGGCTCGAGCAAAAACCAGCCTAATTTATCAACGCTTCGTAACATCAGCATGCTTATTTTTCTAAATTATAATTAGAGAATCAGGTTAATTTAAGTGCAAATGTACTCTGGTGACTGGTTTGGGGTAGACGAGTTAGGGGTGACAAGACTGCTTCCTAAAAGTAAACTGGGCTATGGAAACTGTTACCGTATATTTTGATTATCTTTGTCCCTATGCTAAACGGGGTATGGAACTTGCCAGCCTTATTCAAGAACCCCTCGAGCTAAACTTTGACTGGAAACATTACAGTTTGGCTCAGGGAAATTATCGTGGCGAAGATGACTGGCAGCTCTGGCAAGATAGTTTAAGTAAAGATGATAGGGCTGGGGGTAAGGGTTTGTTGCCCTTTTTGGCTTCGTATGCGGCAAGAAGACAGGGGGATGACTTTACTAACTTTCGTCTGAAAATGTTTAAAAGCTACCATGATGAAAGAAAACCCTACAGCTTGGAAAATATTCTTGCAACCGCGCAAGAGGCAGGGCTCGAGCTAGAAAGGTTTGAACAAGATTTGCAGAGTGATGCTGCCAGAGCGAGTTTAGCTGAGGAGCATAGTGAAGCAGTTGCTAGAGATATAAGTGCTACGCCTACTTTTTGTTTTGATAGTGGCGCCGCCGCTTATTTTCGTTTTAAATCCTTGCCTGAGACCGCTCATGAGGCCAGTCAGTTTTTTCTTGATTACCGCAAGATGCTTGAGAGATACCCTGATCTCGAGACCATTCGCAGGCCCTATAAACGGCGCTAGCCAGGTAAAAGAAAAAGCCTCGAGGACTCGAGGCTTTTTCATGGTTTAAAGCTTGATTAGGCTTCGTCTAGAGCAACCGTAATAGCTTTAACGATTTGGTAAGGATCAGCATTAGCTGCGGGGCGGCGGTCTTCGAGGTAGCCCTTATAGCCATTGTTAGCAGTAGCTACCGGGATACGAATGCTGCTGCCGCGGTCACTTACACCGTAGCTGAACTTATCAATCGATTGGGTTTCGTGCAGACCCGTTAGGCGCTGATTGTTGTCAGAACCATAGGCTTCGATATGGATTTTGTGGCGGCGTTCAAAGCTCTTCATGATTTTTTCGATTAAGTCCTTACCACCTTGTTCACGAATGGCAGTATTGGAGAAGTTAGCGTGTTGACCGCTACCGTTCCAGTCACCTTTTACTGGCTTAGGTGCAAAGTTAATGGTCACACCATATTTCTCTGCGGTACGAACCAGTAAGAAGCGAGCTAACCAGGCAGCGTCGCCAGCGGCTTTGGAGCCTTTGGCAAAAATTTGATATTCCCACTGACCAGGCGCTACTTCAGCGTTGGTACCAGTAACATTCAGACCAGCATCTAGGCAAAGGTCAAGATGCTCTTCAGAGATTTCACGACCAAAGGCAGCATTGGCACCAACTGAGCAGTAGTAAGGACCTTGGGGGCCAGGGTAACCGTTGCTGGGAAAACCTAAGGGTTTGCCATTATCCCAGATAAAATACTCTTGCTCGAGTCCGAACCAAACGTCATCATCATCTTCAAAACTGCCACGAACATTGGTTACATGCAAACTGCCGTCAGCATTTAAAACTTCACACATGACCAGGTAGGCATTGTTGCCAGCGGGGTCAGGGAAAACGGCAACGGGTTGAAGCAGGCAGTCAGATGAGTGCCCTTCAGCTTGTTGTGTTGAGCTACCGTCAAATGACCATTCGGGGCAATCTGCTAAGGTTACCGGGCCATCGTGGTCGATGACTTTGATTTTGTGTCTCATATTGGGCTCAGGCTTATAGCCGTCCAGCCAGATATAACCTAATTTTACTTTTGCCATAGTAGGGGAGCCTTTCCTAATTGAGTGGACTGATGCATTAAGAAAATTAATGCAGTGCAAACATGAAGTTATCACGAGTAGATAAAAAAGTCAAAGCGTTGATCACAAAAAGGATATTTTGCACTAAAAAAATGAAATTTGACAAAATGGATTAATCAATCTCTGCATTTGCCTTGATTATCTCATACGTTTTGCGCTTTAAAGTGTCAAGGGACAAGCTGGTAAACAGGGGGTAATTTTCATCTGAATGCAGAAATATGCAGCTTTTAGCCCTGGTTTATACATTATTGGAATGTATGAGATAGTAAAGCTAAGCGTAGACATTGCTGACTTTAAAAGTGATAGGTGAGTAGCACTAAAAAACCGGAACGTCGTGACGTTCCGGTTTTAAATTATTAGCTCTCTAGCTGCTTGGACAAAAGGCTAATTTTGAATTTTAACTTCTTGTTCTACTTTGTTTAGATCAGGAAAACGCAACTCTTCTTTGGCCTTATAAGCCTGCTTTTCTTCCTGAGAAGGCAGGGTGAATTTTTGATCGGCAAACTTTTCCTTTAAGAAACGTCCATGAATCAGCAGGGCCTGCGCATCTTCCTGATAAACATCACCAATCATGTCCTTCATGGTGTCATCTAAGATGTCAAGTTGCTCGAGCAAAATATCTTTGGCAGTTTTACCATTACCAAGGTCATGACTTTCTGCAAAACCTTCAGGAAGGGTCATATACTTATCAAGGGCGTCTGGCAAATACTCGAGGGCCGTATGGCGGATGTTGTAGGCTTCTTGCGTCATGCCTGCGCCTAATTCTGCTAGATGAGGTAAAACCGATAAAATCGAAGTGCGAATACTTTCCACTTTTTCATAAACATCACTGCTGACTTTGCCTCTTATGCGGTTCATCAGGTTATCAAGATTGCGACCAATGTCATCTGACTGCGGCTCAGGTGTGCTAAAGCGCTCATTAAGCTTTTTCAAATCATCAGGTATCTGGACTTTTTGATCCTGATACTGACTTTCAATAACATTGTCCAGCGTGTGCTCGAGCGTATTCAGATCACTCAGTAGTTTTTGTTCCGGGGTTTCACCAGTGGCAAGCAGGTGGTGTTCGGCGTAGTCCCGTG
Source organism: Trueperaceae bacterium (assembly GCA_020431825.1). GTDB lineage: Bacteria > Deinococcota > Deinococci > Deinococcales > Trueperaceae > JAHEBB01. Next base: position 25,942 of record JAGQHN010000026.1, read on the forward strand.
GCAGGCTCAAATAATGCTGCACTGCTTGCGGAAAATACTCGAGGGCCGCTCTCTTGACCGTAGATAAGTCACTATCAAACATGGTACGCCAGCGTGAGAGTTTAGGCATGAGTACTCTGACTTTTTCGTCAATGGTCGTAATTTTGCTAAACACCCGGTTAGAAACTTTGCCCTCTGAGCGCTCAATGATGTCTTCAAAGTCCAGCCGCTGTATATCTACCTTGACCTGTGGTTTATAGATGGGTTTACGACTTTCCTTACTATCTTTTGTATAGGTTTTATAATCATTTTTTAGTTCTCGTTTTGCCTCTTTATATTCTCTTTTGTACTTTTTATAGGTGGCTTCGCGCTCGCGCTCGAGTTCTTTATAAAAGTCTTTGGCGTATTTTCTACGGTATTCTTCATCATAAAGTTTTTGTTTGGGCAGCATGATGGCAAGAATCAGGTATATAAACCAGGTGGTTGGCGGAAAGGCCAAAAAGAGAAACCTGATAATCATGCGCACCGGGAATATATCTAGACCGATAAAGCGCGCCAGGCCGCTCGCCACACCGGCAAACCATCTGTGCTTCATGTTGCGCTGGAGTTTACGTAGCATCTTTTTATTGTAGCAGGATGCATCTGGGAAAAACGTCAGACTTTTGATGGATTATGAAAATTGTGCCTGAAAAAAGTGTTTACGGGTAGCCGAGCTGTTTATTCGTTAAACTAGCGCATGACTGCTTCTACCCCTGCTTACTGGCGTAAAAAAGCGCAACACCTGTACCCACCAGACTTTTTAAAGCTTTTTCCAGATAGCTTTGTTTTGCCTCAGTATGACGGTTACTCACTAGCCAATCTTCCTGCAACGCTCGGCAAACTTTTAGATGCTCCTGAGGGTTGGGCTCAGCCCGCTTTAGACGCTTCTTTGCTTAAAGCATTGCCTGCAAAAAGCAAGCGGGTCATGCTGATGGTTCTGGACGGGGTTGCCTGGTCACGGTTGCAAGCCCAGCTCGAGACAAATGATGCAGGCTTTGCCGAGCTTTTTTCACGCTATGGGCTAGATGCTCAGCCCATCACCTCGGTTGCTCCCAGTACTACCTGCGTGGCAACGACCGTTTTAACGGGAAATGGTGCTATGGCCGCCGAAACTGGCATGATGGGCTATCAATACTTGCTTGCTGAACTGGGTCTGGTTGCCAATATGCTGTTCTGGTTTCCCGCCGGGCAGCCAAAAGCAGCTAATGGCTCTTTGGAAGCCTGGGGCATAAAGCCAGAAGCGTTCATCCCAACGCCCTCTGCGGCTCAGGTCCTGGCAGGCTCGAGCATACCGTTACGAGTGATTATGCCAGCTCAGTACAGCTATAGCCCACTCTCACGCATGCAAATGCGCGGTTCAGAGATTGATGGTTACCATAACGCGACAGATATGTTTCAAAAAATGCAGGGATGGCTAGATGACACCGTAAATCAGAAAGCCAGCAGCTATGTTTACTATGCTGATTTTGACACGCTTAGCCACCGTGATGGCAGTGATGCTGCTATCTGGTCTGCCTTATGGGAAGAATTTGTCTTTCAATTTGCTCGTTTCTTAAGGCATGTGCAGCATGCCGACGATACTCTCCTCGTGATTACCGCAGATCATGGACACTTGCCCTGCACCCTAAGGCACCGCTTTCACCTGGAAGATTATCCGGATTTGGGCAAGATGCTGAATCTACTGCCTGCTGGTGAAGCCCGGCATTTATATCTGTATGCCAGGCAAGGGGCAAAAGACGAGCTATTAGCTTACAGTAAGCAAGTTTTTGCGGAGCAGTTTGTTGTGCTAGATGCCCAGGAGGCGCTGAGTCAAGGGCTTTACGGGCCCGCGCAAAAGCTACACCCAGAAGCCTCGAGGCGTTTAGGTGATGTCATTTTGCTTTCACGGGGCAAAAACTATTTTTGGGAAAAAGATTCTAAAAGAGAATTAAAGGGTAAACACGGGGGACTCGAGCCTGATGAGATGCTCGTTCCCCTGATTAGTTTTCAGCTTGATCGCTAGATTTCTCTGATAAGTGTTTGCTTTTCGCCTGGGTCAACCCATGCCAGCAGGCGTTTTCCTACTGGAGGGCGGTATTTGAGGACAAACATGCCGTAGCAAAGTGCAATAGGAATATTGGCTAAAAGACCAATGCGCAAGGCCAAATGGCTCAAAGGTCCAAGCTCCAGAAAGCTTTGCAGTACCGAAAAAAAGATAAGACTTAACCAGTTGATAAAAACGAAGAGTTCAACCTGTAACAACTTGTTGTCTTTCATAGCTACAGTTTAGGCAAGCATGGCTGACAAAAATCTGATTTTTGTAAATCACAGCCAGAAGTTTAGCTTTACCTATTAACCGTCTGGCTCGAGCCTGAGGCTTTGGCAGATTTTTTGCCAAAATCTAGCCTTCTTAGATTACATTTGTTAAAAAATACTAGTGTTGATAAAAAATTGGCAAATTTTTAAATATATATGGCAATTTTGCCATATATATTATTATTTCGCGCAATTGCTTGAATAAAATGGTCAAGTGATAAGTGTAATTGACACGTTTTGCCACATCATGATACTTTGAATTTTGGCTTAGGCCACTTAGGAGGCAAAGTGAATAAGTATTCATTAAGCCTGGGTTTGATGCTATTTGGGGTAGCGTTCGCCCAGGGGCAGGACCCAGCAACCATCTCGTGGATGTTGGTGTCTTCGGCGTTTGTTTTTTTTATGGTGGTTGGTTTGGCCTTTTTCTACGGTGGCCTGGTTCGCCGCAAGAATGCCCTTAACACCATGATGATGAGTTTTGTTTCTCTGGGTATTGTGGGTATTACCTGGTCAGTGATTGGATACAGCCTGGCCTATGCCGATGGTAACCGCTTTTTGGGCGGTTTTGGCTACTTTATGCTCAATAATGTGGGGCTCGAGGGTGAGGGCATTCCCACTATATTAGATTTCGTATTTCAAGGAACGTTTGCCATTATTACCGTAGCGCTTATCTCGGGTGCGGTGGTGGAGCGTATGCGCTTTAGTGCCTATATGATGTTTATTACCATTTGGAGTGTACTTATTTATGCCCCTATGGCTCACTGGGTTTGGTACCTGGGTGGCGATGGCGGCTGGTTCAAAAACCTTCTGGGCGGCGAGGCGCTGGACTTTGCCGGTGGAACGGTTGTGCATATTAATGCAGCTGTGGCTGCGCTTGTACTTGCTTTTATGATTGGAAAGCGGCAGGATTTTGGTAAAAAGGCTATGTTACCTCACCAGGTTCCCTTTACCCTCTTAGGCGCTGGAATTCTCTGGTTTGGCTGGTTTGGCTTTAATGGTGGTAGCGCCTATGCTGCCGATGCTAAGGCCGCTTTAGCCATGGCCAATAGCCTCCTGGCTCCTGCCGCAACCATTGTTGTCTGGGCCACCTTAGACTACTTTAGAGCAGGCAAAGTGACCGCAGTTGGTCTTGCTACTGCGATTGTCGTTGGGCTGGTTGCTATTACGCCAGCAGCTGGTTTTGTTACCCCAATGAGCGCAATTATAATTGGCATAATTGCAACCTTCCCCTGTTATTTCTTTATTAACTGGCGGGCACATAGTAGCCTGGACGATTCTCTTGATGTCTTTGGCGCGCACGGCCTGGGAGGGATTACTGGAGCGCTCTTAACAGGTATTTTTGCCACAAATTTTGGTGACCCTGAAGCTGCGACGGGTGGTTTAAATCAATTCCTTATTCAGTTTGTTGCCGTTGTCATTGCTGCTGCTTTTAGTGGCGTGGGTACTTTCCTGATTGCCAGCCTGGTAAAACTCGTTTTGCCCTTACGCTCCGATGACAAAATTGAAGCACAGGGGCTTGACGTCGCAATGCACGGCGAAGAAGGTTACAGCGATGGTGAGGGTGCCTTGCTTATACCGGTATCCTCGAGTAAAAAAGCTGCTCTGGTTGCGGGCCAAGTGGTAAGTAGCTGATTATGAAACTCGTTGTTGCTGTTATACGTAAGGAAAAGCTAAATGATGTTTTGGCCAGTCTTTTTGAAAATGATATTCATGGCATTACGGTAAGCCATGTGCAAGGACACGGGGGAGAGACCGAAAAGGTAGAAACGTACCGCGGTTTAACCGTTAAGATGGAGCTGACCGAAAAGATCCGTCTTGACATAGCAGTTACCGATCCTTTTGTCGAACGTACGGTCAAAAGCATTCTAAAAACAGCTCGTACGGGTGAAGTAGGTGACGGCAAAGTCTTTGTTCTCCCAATTGAAAAAGCTTACCGCATAAGAACGGGCGAAGAAGACGCTGAGGCTGTTACGCCTGTTTTAAGTACTTTGTAAGGTTTAAGTTATAAGTTTTAAGTGAATTGCAAGCTCGAGTAAAGCTATTTGGGCACAAGGTGATCATCGCCTTGTGCCTTTTTTGCTCAGCATTTCACATAAAAGCTTGCTAGACTAAAGACATGACACAGCTTAGGGGACAAAGATGAATTACGCGGCTTTTCTAGCAGTACTTGTTACCCTTTCGTTTGTTTTACCGCTTCTTTTACGTGTTGTGCTCTGGCTTAACCCAACACTGGTTGTTATTTTAAGTATAATTGTAAGTATGCTAGGAGCGCTCTGGTTAATACGCAAACAGCGAATGGTTGCTGCCTTGCCTGCAGAGTCAAGTCAAGAGTTCTCTTCGTCGCTCTTAACTTCACATTCTCAAGAGGAGGATTTAAATGCGAGCTTATAAGGGTCTGGTTAAAGACGGTAAAGTTATTTTGGCAGAAGGGGTAGAACTGCCCGAAGGGGCCGTTGTAACCATTACGATAGGGGAAGCTGAGTACATCAAGGCCTCTCTCCGCTCTGCCTTATTACGGAATCACAGGCGGAAAGCCAAGGTCCGCGTTGCAGCTCCAGCCATGACAGCGCTGCTCGCTGACAAAGTGTGACCAAGCTAAGTCTGGTTGCAACCCCCATTGGCAATTTAGCAGATATAACCCTGAGAGCCCTCGAGACGCTCAGGCAAGCGGACGCTATTGCTGCTGAAGACACCAGACATAGCCGCATTCTCCTAAATCACTATCAGATAGAAAAACCCTTACACCGACTGGATGCTCACACCATAACCGAAAGAGCCCCTCGCCTCTTAACCGACTATGCCCATCTTGCTTTTATTACGGATGCAGGGACGCCCGGCATAAGTGACCCAGGGGCCGAACTGGTCCGGTTAGCTCTTATCCGAGGGGATGAACTCGAGCTTCTACCTGGAGCAACAGCGTTTGTACCCGCCCTGGTACTTTCTGGTCTGGATACCAGCCGTTTTTGCTTTGAAGGCTTTTTGCCACGCAAAGGTAAAGAGCGCAAAGATCGCCTCGAGGTGATTGCTAAGGCCAGGGCGACCACGCTACTGTATGAAGCTCCCAACAGACTTCTAAAAACGCTCGAGGATTTGCAGGAATTTTGTGGAGAAACGAGAGAGGTAAGTGTAAGCCGTGAACTCACCAAACGCTTTGAAACAACCTATCGGGGAAACTTGAAATCTGTTATTGCTGAGTTATCGCAAGCTGAGATCAAGGGTGAGATTGTTGTTGTTGTTGGTCCAGCAAAAGAAGTAGAGCAGACAGATTTGGAAATGCAGGCCCAAAAATTACTGGAACAAGGTCTCACCGGGAAAGATTTGCGTAAGGCACTCATGGCTTTGGGCGCTCCTAGAAACGAAGCCTATGAGCTGGTCTTGCGGCTCGAGCAGTAGCCTAAAACATTCTTTCCAGAAGACTTATCCACAGATTTTCGTAGTTATCCACAGGCTGTGGATAACTTGGGTGGATAACGCTAAGACAGCAGTTTTCCATCAAAATACGGTCCTGTATCACTTTTTAATAGCGGTCAAGAAAGTTACAAAGTGGCCCACTAAGCTTGCTACTAGCGTAAACTCAAAGGTCAGTGACAAAAGCAGGGGTAAGTAAAGAACCATGAGGACTAAATGCGCTGTTTGAAGATAGCGTCACATGAGTGTATTTAGTGAACACTGAGGCTTAAAGGCATGTTTGAAAATGAAAACCGAGCATGGGCCTAGAACATGGCATACTTAAAGCCATGTCTTACCGCTATCTCCTGTTTGATGCAGATGACACCTTATTTGATTTTGCTAAAGCTCAGCGAGTAGCGCTCGAGCGCAGTTTTCTTGAACTAAAGGGTGCTTACGAACCGACTTACCTCAGTCTTTATGAAGAAGTCAATACCATGCTCTGGCAAGCTTTTGAGCAGGGGAAACTAAGTCAGGTCGAGCTAAAAGAGCAGCGCTTTATGGTCTTTCTTGAGCGACTCGAGTTAAACCTTGATCCCTTCATATTTAATCAACTTTATTTGAAAAGGCTATCCGAAGGGCAGTTTTTGCTCGAGGGAGCCCTCGAGCTTATTCAAGATTTGGCTAGGCATTGCAAAATGGTGATTATTACTAATGGGCTTAAAGAAGTGCAGCGCCCAAGGTTAAGCACTTCTCTTCTGATGCCCTACTTTGAAGGGCTGATTATTTCTGATGAATTAGGCGTGGCCAAGCCTAATCCAGCTATCTTTGATGCAGCCTTTGACCTGCTTGGTCAGCCTGAAAAAGCCGAGACCCTGATGATTGGCGATAGTCTTAGCTCTGACATGCAGGGGGGGCTGAATTATGGCATTGATACTTGCTGGTATAACCCAGCAGCCAAAAGCAATACTCGCGGTTTGGCTGTGACTTATGAAGTCTCGAGTCTTAGGGAAATAGCAGCCATTGTAGGGTCAGCTACCTGAGAAATTGTAAAAATGCTTGCGAAATGCGTCCCTGGACAATAAACAAAGATGAATTCAGTAGCCATTAATCCTTTGTGGAGAGAGTGTCCTAAAGGTTTTTTCCATAGCGCACTCGAGCCTACTTCGATTCTCCAACAAGGTAAGAATTGTGTCAGCCACTATTCGCTAAACTAAAACAAACTAGCCTGAGGTCAAGTAATGTTGCTATTTTTAAGAAAATGGAAACCCGCAAGAGCAAAAAAGCTTAAAACCTCTCATGTTCGTAGTTTTGTACTCACGCGAACCTGGTCACGTCTTTACCGTCAGCCTGGGTTTTTTGTTGATCTCAGCTATGCAGGTAATCGTTATGGAGCAGTCATTCAGGGCAAACTGCTTATCCAGAGCTATGACTTTGGTAAGACCTACAGCCTAATCCTTATGCATACTACCCAGGAACTCATCATGTCAGAACTGAAATTTAAGGTTGATGGCCCTTTCCGTTTTGCCATGCATGAGCCAGGAGATTATCAGTTAATAGTTGATACTGGCGAAGAAGTTATAGAAATGGATACCTTTAAAGTCGGCTAAACCTCGGTTTAGCATATTGAAGTTGACCTTAGCAGATAATATGAAGTTGCCAAAGTACGGCACAATAAGTTTATAAGCTTGGTAGAAAACTCAAGCGAGCCGTATAGGCACTATGCAGGTTTCACTCCAAGCTCTCAGCCATGTCTCTTTAGTTTAATCTTTCCTAAATTGGCTACACAAATAAGCTCAAACCCTCAGCTTTGTGACATGATTTCGGCAGTTCAGTATTAGAGAAAAGTCTTTGCTCCTACCTCTTCGTCAAAAACAGTAGCTGTTAACTGCTTGCAGTTTGTTTGCGTAAAACCCATAACGCCAGAAAAGCTGCAGGCAACAAAAAAAGATAGCTAACAATCATGGCACTGGTTAGACCGATGGTCTCCTGCAGAGCACCAAAACCAATATAAAGCACGCCAGCAATTCCCCAGGTAAAACCCATGAGCATGCCTGAGGCGGTGGCAACAGCATGAGGGGCAAGGTCTTGCGCCGAGACAACTAAGAGAGGAACTGAAGCATTGGTCAAGATGCCAATAAGTGCAACCAGTAAAAAATACAAAACGGATCCTGGTGGGATAAGAAACAACACTAAGAGGGCAGGTAAAGCCAGGAGCATGCTGCCAGCAATAAGCAAGCGGCGACCAAGAATATGCTCGAGTGCCCCTGCACCCATAACGCCAATTGAGGAGGAGATGCTGTAGGTTGCCAGTGTCCAGCCTATAATCTGTGCGTCGGGGGCAAACCCTTTAATGTTTACCAGCCACAGCGGGATGGCATTGGTAAAGCCAATAAAGGTAATGGCGCGCATAATGCCGACCACTGAAAGAAGACCAACCGGACCAAAAAATAGGTCACGGTCAAATATTTTAGGACGGTTAGCGCCTCGAGCCACGGTCTGCTCAGGACTCAAAACAAAGAGTAAACTCCCAATGACAATGCCAATGAGTGCAAGATACGGCACATATTGGGTGCCATAATTGCGAATGATCGCCAGTGCAACAATAGGCATGAGCGCACTGCCCAAAGAGCCTCCAGAAATAAAAAAGCCCATGCTTAACCCCGTTTTAGCACTGACATTGCGGGCCATAGAGCTAGCGGCTGGGTGAAAAATAGCCGACCCCAAACCACCGACTGCCAGCAAAATAAAAAGCATCCAGACGGTAGGTACAACCGCAATAAAGCTCATAAGCGTAGAACCAATAATCAGTCCTAAAGCAGCCGAGCGACGCTTTCCCCAGCGGTCAGCCAGCGCGCCCATAAACGCCTGCAAGACATTTGATGAGAGAGAAATAACTGCGACAAAGCTTGCCAGCACAGCTTCGCCTAAGCTAAAGCGTTCCTGGAAAATAGGTAAAAATACCGGTAAGACATTGGTAAAGGCGTCATTGGCCGCGTGCGATAGGGTTAGCAAAATAGCCAGGTTGAGGCCGCTTAGCGTAAAGCGTGGGGCAAGAGTCATAGGCAATAGTCTACGCTTCGTGGCTATAGTTTGCTGAAACGTAAGATGCTATAAGGGTAGCTTTAGAGAAATTTGCGCTTTCCCTGTAATACTTGTGTAATTAAAAAGGTGTCAACTAAAAGCTGTTATGACGCTGCTTAAGCGTATGGTTATTGCTTTGCTTTTGGGTCTAGGTATATTTGTTAGTTTTGTAAACTTACCCAGTCAGCTTTTTAGGATAGAGCCCAGGGGAAACTACCAGGATGCAGAAGCCCTTGTCATTATGGGTTTTGGTTTTGAGCGGGATGCTGAGGGCACCATAATGGCCGGGCCAGCCAATCAGTTTTTACTCGATTGGGCGTTAGAAACCTATCCTTTCATCAAGTTGATGTTTGTGCAAGAAGCGGTCTGGCGCTCGAGTTGCTCTGCAGAAGCTAGAGAGTGTTTTATAGGTGATGTGCGGTTAAGACGTATCGACAAGCATGATGACACTTTAGATTTGCGCACCATGGATATAGCGGTTTGTAGTATCGAGCGTATGAAGACTTTTGATATTAGCAGGGCTATTTTGGTAGCGCATGACATGCAACTCTGGCGTACCGCCGATAGTTTTGCCAGAGCGAAAAAAGAACTCTGTCCTGCCTGTGAGTTTAGCGTTGCGCCTGTACCAGACAGCCCCTATCCTAATCAGTCTGAGCAGTGGCGTAACCGCTATGAATGGACCTATAAACTCGTAGATATACTGGCTCGAGTTCGCTATCACCCCTTGATTTACCGGGAGATTCCTCAAACTTGCCCCTCTCCTATGCCACCCTCAGAATAAACTCAGGTAAAAAGCTGCTGCAAAGCAGACTGTTTGGCGGGCTCGAGCGTGTCAAACTCATGGCTGATCTGCAAAATGCCCAGGGTGAATCCTGTTGCTTCCAGATCAACGCGCTTTAGTAGCCCACTACTCACCTCACTATCCACATAGTTCCGTACCGAAACGCCAACCCCCAGACCCTGCATAACCACCGATTTAACGGCCAGAGGGCTACTGACTTCAATCAGACGTTTGGGCTTAAACTGAATGCGCTCGAGATAGGCCATAAAGCGGTTACGCACGACTGAAAGTGAAGTGGGTAAAATCAGCGTTTCGCCGGTTATTGCCCACAGAGAAATCATATTTTCTTTGGCCTGAGGATGATCTTTGGGTAACAGTAGGCAGATGCTGTCTTCACCAATCCTTTGACTGATAAGGGGAACAGGAGGCCGCTCAGAGGGCTCTAAAATAAGGGCTCCGTCGATTTGGCGCTGCACAACCTGTTCAATTAAAAGGGCACTGTACCCCTCAATAAGGTCAAGCTGAAAGGCTTGATACCGCTCTTTGAGCGTCTCTGCCCTTTCGAGTAGCCTTAGCGTATGACTGGTCACGAGACTATGGCTTAAGCCCAGTTTTATATGGAGGGGTTGTAACCTCTGATAATGATTAACAAACTGCCTGGCCTGGCTTAGGGTTTGGGCGACAGCGCAAGCATGAGGTTGTAAAGCTTCGCCTGCTGGTGTCAATTCGATACCGTAAGGTGTGCGCTCATAAAGCTTTCTGCCCATAGAGGTTTGAAGTGCAGCCAGTTGTCGACTTATGGCAGGCTGGCTCGAGCCCAGTGCTTCGGCTGCCTTGGAAAGGCTTCTTAGCTTTGCCGCCAAACAAAAAGCCTGTAATTGCTCCGCTGTCATAACAGAGACTTTCTATAATGAAATAACATAATGCTTATATCAATATAACATTTGATTATTTGAACTATTGTTTCTATAGTGGAGCAACGTTCATGGCAATTTGCGTTTCACACTTCGGTAAGGTTAGAGCTAGATTTTGCTACTGATAGATTTTGGAGGTAAGTATGGGTGTGTTAGATGCATCTCGAGTAGAGCGACCGCCGCTACAAAAACGGTTGCAAGAAGCGCAGACTGAAGAAGTTTTGCACCGTTTGCTTGACCGTTTAGATGGCATAGAGCGTTCATTAGAGCAGCTCTCTATGCTTAATCAGGAAGCGCCTGCTTTTACGGCAACGGTGGCAGACACGGTTGACAGCATGGTGCAGCGTCTGCATGGGCAGGGTATTGATATTAATGAGCGTCTGGAAAATAGCCTCGTCTTGTTAGAAAAGCTCACCACTAGCGAAACGAGTTCGGTCTTAAATCAGGTGTTAAGCCGCATGGATAAGCTCGAGCAAGCTTTAGCTCTGCTTGATAGCCTGCCCAATACTCTAGCAGCAATGGGTGATACCGCCGATGATCTGGTGGGTCGCATGCAGCGTAGTGGTATAAACGTCAATGAGCGTGCTCAGGGGGCTCTAGGTCTACTGGAAAAACTTACGGAGCCAAAAACCCTAGCAGCTTTAAACCAGATGGTGACTAAGCTTGATAGTCTTGGCCCGTTGATTGAACTGGCTGAACAGGTACCATCTCTGGCAGCGATTGCGATGGACAGCGTCGATGGTCTCATGGAAAAAGTCAGACAGTCTGGCTTTGATATGAATGGTACCGCCAACGCGCTCATGCATTTGGCTGCTAATCTGGGACCAGAACAGATAAAGGCACTCTCGAGCCTGATAAAGCCAGAGGTACTCGAGCAGCTCTTAGCCATGACAACTGCTCTGGAAGCTACTGAACAGCAACCCATCAAACAAGTTGGCCCCATGAATATGCTCGGTGAAATGCGTGACCCCGATGTGCAACGAGCACTGGGTTTCTTTTTGGCTTTTGCGAAACAGTTTGGACAAGAGCTTAAACGATAACTATTTTGGGTTGTCAGAACAGGCAAATTGGGAAACGGAATCATAAAGGAGTTAAGTATGAAAGACCATTATCAGGTGATTGTTGTTGGCGGAGGTACAGGTGGTTTGACTGTGGCAGCACAGTTGCTAAATAGCTCAAATCCGCCTGAAGTAGCTATCATTGAACCGTCAGAAAAACACTACTATCAGCCCCTCTGGACGCTGGTAGGTGCAGGTGTTTTCCCCAAGGAAGAGTCCGAGCGCAATGAGGCAGACTTTATGCCTGCAGGTGCCGAGTGGATTAAAGATGCGGTAGCTAGTTTTGACCCTGCCAAAAACAAACTAAGCACCAAAGCTGGCAAAGAGCTGGGTTACGACTATCTGGTGGTATCGGCAGGTATTCAAATTGATTGGGATGCTATCCCTGGTTTAAAAGAATCCGTAGGTAAACCCGGCACTGGTGTGGTAAGCAACTACTCTTATGACACGGTTAGCGCTACCTGGGAAACCCTTCGCAACTTTAAGGGTGGAGTTGCCCTATTTACCGAGCCTTCAACGGCGGTGAAGTGTGGCGGTGCTCCGCAGAAAATTATGTACCTTGCCGATGACGCCTTTAGAAAACAAGGGGTAAGAGACAAAACTACGATTCATTTTTGTAGTCCTAAAACTTCTATCTTTGCCGTTAAAAAATATGCTGACTCACTGGATAAGGTCATTGCTCGTAAAGGTATTGAACCCAAGTGGGAGCATAACCTGAAAGCCCTGAATCCGGATAAAAAAGAAGCTATTTTTGATCATAAGGGCAGTGACATTACGCTCAAGTACGACATGATTCATGTAACGCCTCCGCAAAGCTCGCCCAATTTCATAAAGCAAAGTCCCTTAGCCACTAAAGATGGCTGGGTCGATGTCAACAAAGACACCTTGCAGCACAACAAATTTGCAAATGTCTTTGCCCTTGGCGATAACAGCAGCTTGCCTACTTCAAAAACCGGTGCTGCCATTCGTAAGCAAGCTCCAACGGTAGTTGCTAATCTGCTTTCTGCCATCGCAGGTCAACCCCTGA
>JAGQHN010000026.1:38601-52415 GCA_020431825.1 Trueperaceae bacterium
AGCAAAGAGCGCTACAGCATGTATATGCTAAAAGCACACGGCCTGCCCAATCTCTACTGGCATGGCATGCTTCGCGGCCGTGCCTAATAAAGTCTTTAGAATGAGTGTAGCCATTGGTTTGACCCGATGGCTACTTTTTTAGGGGATTGATTTATAACGGGGTACTGGCAGAGCTATTACCTTTTACCCAGGTCTGGCTCTTCTCAGTTACTTCGTATTTCCAGACTGGCAAAAGGTCTTTGGCGCGGTCAATGCCTGTTTGACATGCCAAGAGAGCGTCTTTTCGGTGTTTAGATGAAGCTACGATTGCGATACTCGCTTCGCCAGGTTTAAGTTTGCCAAGTCGGTGCGCCAGAACCAGATGACCAAGCTCGAGCCCACGCCTTAACTCATCAGCCATAACCTGCATCTGGGTTTTGATCATGGCTTCGTAGCCTTCATAATCTATATACAGGACCGTTTCACCCAGATTGGGCGAGCGCACTGTGCCAAGAAAACTAGCCACAGCGCCAAAAGCTGGGTCACTTACCTCAGCCATAAAACGGGCAATGTCCAAACCATCACGGGTTACCACAAAGATATTTTTGCCGTCTGGCATTTAGCCCCCGGAGACGGGTGGGAAAAAAGCGATGGTATCACCCTCATTAATCAGAGTATCAGGGTCAACATAGTGTTCATTAATGGCGCAAAGGGAGCCACTTAGCTCGAGTCCTTTATAATCACGCTCGATTCTAGTGGCAAGGTTGCGGACATTTAGCGGAGCATCGAGAGAAAGCTGTAACTCCCTGGTATTAGCAGCTTCGCGTAAGCTGGCAAAGAAAAGTACCTGAACAGTCATGCTTAAAGTCTAGCGGTTAAAGAAATAAGGCATAGTAGCGCTGAACGCTGACAAGATACTTCTTGTCAGGCAGGACTTACTTCGTGAGTTCTAGCTTTAGTTCAGAGCTTGTGCGCTCGAGTTCTTTAAACCCCACCTTTTCTAACACCTTTTGAGAGGCAATGTTTTCTGGGCCGGTATAAGCCACAATTTTATCCAGCTGCATAGCCTTAAAGCCAAAGTCAACGACCAGACATATAGCTTCAGTCATGATACCTTGACCCTGGTGGGCGGTTTTTAAGACATAACCAATTTCACCAGTATTATCCTTAAAGCCTCGGTAAAAGCCACAATTTCCTATAATTTTATTGTCCTTTTTTAAACAGACACCCCAGTGAACGGACTCACCTCTCAGGCAATCAGCCCAAATGCGCTGCAAAATGAGCAGGGCTTCTTCTTCGGTCGTAGCGGAAACCCCGTCATAAACGGATATCTCTACACAATCGGCGGCATCTCGAGCTTTGAAGGCGCGTAAAATTAAACGCTCACTCTGGAGTAAGGGCGCTTCCTGAAAATAGCTGGGGATTGCTTGCACTGAGCTAATTTAAACTAAAGTTGCCCTGCACCTGAAGCGTTATGCCGTGAGCAACAGTCAGGGCATCTTTATAGCGCATACGGGTGGGGCCCAGCAAGACCAGGCTGGCATGACTGGGTCCAAAAGGTAGCTTGGCAGTAACGCCAGCCAGAGCCTCATCAAGAGAAATAACCAGGTCACTGCTGACGTTGCTGTAGCTTTCAGGGTTTTCAAAACGGTCTATCAGGGTGCGTACAAAGTTTGGATCGTGTGATTCAGGTTCGCTTAAAACTTGCCTAAGCCCTTGCGAGAAAAGTTTGGGGGGCGAGATATTGGGCAGGGCAGCCGCCAGGGCCAGAAGCGTACGGGCCAGTGTTTCTTCGGCACGCTTGGCGATATCAGTGAGTCCTTTGGGCAGTTCACGCACCGGAACTTCGAGCTGCCTTAAGCTGCTTTCGGCTTCGCGCAAGACATCTTCTTCGGGAAGGGGGTCAAGGTCTAAGCCTATTTGCCTGATAAGGCCATTTTCTAAAACAATTACAGCCAAAAGGCGGCGGCTGGACAAGCTTGATAAGTGTATTTCTAAGGCTTTGAGGTCTGGATCAGAAGGCAGACTAAGAACCACCGCGTAGCCAGAAAGAAGTGAGGCGGCATCGGCAATTTTTTGTAAGAAGGCATCACCGTGTTTACCCTCGAGTAAACTATTTAGTAAAGATTCCTGTTGCAGACTGAGATGCCCCGGCGGAATGAATTTGTGTGCATAGGTTTCGTAGCCCAGTGTGGTTGGCGTGCGACCCGCCGAAGTATGCGGCTGTTTCAGGTAGCCACTATCCTCGAGGGCTGAAAACTCGTTACGCACCGTGGCGCTGCTGACTTTTAGCTTTTCAGCTATAAAGGCCGAAGCTACGGGCCGTGCTGAATGAATATAGGCCTCAGTTACCATCTCTAAAATGGACGCACGACGTTCATTCATTAGGCAAAGTATATCATGTAGCGCCCCATTGTCAGGGAAAAATCAGGCTTTATGAAGAAGGTTTTAAGAACTCGCTGGCTTTTTCGCCAGTTTGACAATGAAGTCGTACTCTGGCTTTGTTACTGGCATGATGCTGAGTCGGTTACCTTTTTGCAAAAGGCGCATGTCAGCAAGTGTGCTTTGCTTTTTCAACTCGGCAAGAGGCAAGTAGCGCTCGAGCTTCCTTAGCGCCTTTATATCCACCAGTACCCAGCGCACGTTATGCTGGCTGGCCTTGGGGTCAAAGTAGGGACTTTGCTCATTAAACTGCGTGGGGTCTGGGTAAGCTTTTGAGGCAACTTCAGCAATGCCAGCAATGCCAGGAACTTGAGTGCTCGAGTGGTAGTACAGCAGCGTGTCACCCTTTTTCATGCTGTCGCGCATAAAGTTTCTTGCCTGATAATTTCTTATGCCTTCCCAGGGACTGGTTTGGTCTGGGGCAGCTAGCAGATCATCAAAGCTAAAGACATGGGGTTCGCTTTTAATAAGCCAGTAGTTCATGGTCAAAGCTTAACAGGAAGCTTGCGTGCCTGACACACTTAAGACCTGACAATCGGTTTTAAATACTCACCTTATGAAAACTAGAGAGCATTTAAGGAAAAGCAGCCATGGCTCCGTTGCGAATGAGAGTGACATCTTCAGGCTCGAGTAAAAGCTGTGGTAAACAAATATCTGTACGCGAAGCAGCACTGACATCATTCGGGAGGATACCCTCATCGGACAAGCCAAATCATCAAATCATTAAGTCGTCAGAGTTAAGTAGATCTTTATTCAGAAGCCTCGAGTTCGTCTGACAACTGACCCTGTTTTCATAAAACGCAGTTTTAAGGAGTGAACAGGATAGCCCATGTAAGGCGAATCAAATAGTTTCCTTTTTTGGTTTTTGCCTAAGACGAGTCCATGACCATCAAAGGGCCAGAGCGTGGTTTGATAGTGCGATAAATGCGAATTCTATCTAGCCAGGATTGGCATAGTACAGCTTTCTGATAAGGTAAAAGCGGGCTAAGCCAGGCTAAAAGGAGGTGGCGCACATGTTGGAAGCAGCTGAACTAATCGATTTGCAAACAAAAGTGGATGAGCTTATAGAAGAGCGGAATTTTAGTCAGATAAGACAGATTTTAGAGACGGTGGCGCCACCCGATATTGCTGAGATTATAGAAGAATTAGGTAAAGAGCATGAGGCGGTATTGTTCCGGCTTTTACCCCAGACCAAAGCAGTTGAAGTTTTTGAGCACCTGCCCCTGGAAAATCAGGAAAGTCTGATGTTTGCGCTTGCCGATAAAGATGCGGCCGCCATTCTTGATGATATGAGCCCAGATGACCGTACGGCCTTTCTCGAGGAATTGCCCGGCAAGGTAACGCGCCGTCTGATGAATTTGCTGTCTGCCGACGAGCGGCATATTGCTACTCAGCTTTTGGGCTACCCGGAAGATTCTATTGGTCGGCTTATGACACCTGATTATGTGGCTATAAAAACCAGCTGGACAGTGGCGCAGGCTCTTGGTCACATTCGCATTTATGGCCATGATAGTGAAACCCTTAATGTTCTTTATGTAGTCGAAAAAGGGGGCAAACTCATCGATGACATTCGGGTTAGAGAGATTTTATTGGCCTCGCCTGACGCACTGGTTAGCGACCTTATGGACCATCAATTTGCTGCACTAACGGTTACCGATGATCAGGAAGCTGCCGTAGCAGCCTTTTTACGCCATGACCGCAGTGTTTTGCCCGTGACGGACTCGAGTGGCATCTTACTTGGCATTGTTACGGCCGATGACATTTTAGATGTTGCCGAAGAAGAAGCTACCGAAGACATTCAAAAACTAGGTGGCGTCGAGGCCCTTGAAGAACCTTATATGACCATTAGTCTTTTTAAGCTCATTCGCAAGCGCTCATTCTGGCTCATCTTCTTATTTTTTGGGCAAATGCTCACTGCCACCGCCATGGGCTTTTTTCAAGAAGAATTAGAAAAGGCGCTGGTGCTGGCCCTGTTTGTACCCCTGATTATTTCGAGTGGAGGCAATACCGGGTCTCAGGCAGCGACCCTGATTATACGGGCACTTACGATTGGCGAAATCGGTCTGGGTGACTGGTGGCGGGTGATGCGCCGTGAAATCTTTTCGGGTCTAATTATCGGGACGGTGTTAGGAAGCCTGGGATTTTTACGCATTTTGATTGGCGAAAGTCTTACTGGGGTTTATGGACAGCCCTGGCCCTTTATTGCTCTGACCATTGCTTTTTCGCTCATGGGTGTGGTGATGTGGGGTACCCTTTCAGGTTCGCTTTTGCCTTTTGTGCTAAAGCGCCTGGGGCTTGACCCAGCAACCTCCTCTGCACCGCTGGTAGCGACACTGGTAGATGTGACAGGGCTACTCATTTATTTTAGTGTGGCAGCTTTCGTACTAAAGGGAAGTTTGCTGTAAAGGATAGCTATAAAGCATCTGGCCTTTGGGTACCTCAACCAGTGCCAGCTGTGCAAGATCTACAGTGATCGGCAAGGGTGTTTGAGAGATCGTGGCCAGGGCCTGGTTTAAGTCCGCTGGGTTAAGGTCAAAGGCCAGAGTGCAGTGGGGTACCCAATTATCAGGTTCATAGTAGCTTCGCGTTGCCTTAATAAACGGTCTTGCTCCCTTTAAAAAGACCTTGTGAAGATTGAAGAGTCTTTGCTTAATAGTAGGGCCCAAAAAGAGCACGCTTTTGCTGGCAGGAAAAGCACCCAGGTAGGAAAGCTCGAGCCCAAAGGCTCTGGTGCGCTGGCAAAAACCCTGAATATAGTGCTCGAGCCCTTCTGCATCTAAAACCTGACAAACATTCAGGGTAATGTGAGGATGATAGTCAAGCACCCTGTCCGGTAGGCCAAAGCCTGCTTCTTTAAGTTGGGCAAAGAGTTCAAGTACAGTAGCTTCGCTTGGTTTAGCAAATAAAAGTTCGATAGCGTATTCTCTTACTCCCATTCAATGGTTCCCGGCGGTTTACTGGTAATGTCATAAACCACACGGTTCACTTCGGGGATGCTGTTGACAATGCGGCTTGACACCGTAGCCAAAAATTCATGGGGGAGTCGTGACCAGTCAGCAGTCATATAGTCCTGGCTCGAGACCGCCCTAAGCGCGACTGTGTTGGCGTAGGTACGACCATCACCCATCACTCCAACTGAGCGAATCGGCGTAAGTACAGTCAGCGCCTGCGCTGTATCGTTATAAAGATCAAACTCGCGTAGGGCACTGATAAAGATATCATCCACCCGGCGTAAAGTATCCAGGCGTTCTTTGCTTACCTCACCAATACAGCGAATTGCCAGCCCTGGTCCAGGAAAAGGATGCCGGTCGCGCAAATGTTTGGGCATCCCCAGTTCGCTAGCAATCTCGCGGACTTCATCTTTAAAAAGTGTGCGAAAGGGTTCTAAGAGCTCAAACTTGAGATCCTTGGGCAAGCCTCCGACATTATGATGGCTTTTGATATTGGCAGTGCCATGACCACCTGCAGATTCAATGACATCAGGGTAAAGCGTTCCCTGAGCCAAGAATTTTATTTCACCATGTTCTTCTTGCAATTTGGCGGCTTCGCTATAAAAAACTTCAATAAACTCACGGCCAATGATTTTTCGTTTTTCTTCAGGGTCACTTACGCCTTGTAACGCACTCAAAAAGCGTTCGCTGGCATCAACCACAATCAGATTAACGCCAAGACCCGTGAGGGCTTTTTCGACCTCATCACGTTCGTTAAATCGCAATAAACCATGATCGACAAAAACTGCAAAGAGCTGCTTGCCAATGGCCCGATTTAAAAGCAGACCCAGCGTACTGCTATCAACACCCCCTGAAATACCCAGCAAAACTCGATCTTCTCCAACGGTTTCTGTTATTTCACGACTCAGGCTTTCAACGATGTGCTCAGGTGTCCAGTCCATGGGTATACCGATAGCAGACAGAAAGTTTTCTAAAACATGAATGCCTTTGGGGGTATGGTTAACTTCTGGATGAAACTGAATGCAGTAAATCTGACGTTTAGGGTCTTCCATAGCGGCGATAGGGGTATCGCTGGTAGAACCTGTAAGCTTGAAGCCAGCGGGCAGGGTTTTTACCGAGTCACCGTGGCTCATCCAGGCGACAAAGTCACCCGCTATGCCAGAAAATAATGTTCCCGAGTAATCTTTAAAGTCTGATTTGCCGTACTCTCTAACCGTGCCGGGTTTAACTTCAGCCTGAAAGGCTTTGGCTACAAGTTGCATGCCGTAACAGATCGCCAAAATCGGGAGGCCGGCCTCGAGCAAACCCTGGGGTAGTTGAGGGGCATCATCATCGTAGACACTTTTAGGGCCACCCGAAAGAATGACGGCCGCAGGACTATGACTTTTTATGTCTTCGAGGCTCGAGCTGCTGGGCAAAATGACCGAGAAAACCCGCAACTCTCTGAGGCGACGAGTAATCAGGCGCGTAAATTGAGAACCAAAGTCTAAAACGACGATGCTAGACATTAGTTCTCGCTGTCCGTTTCTGCTTCAGGGGCAGGGGGAATGGTGATGTTAAGGCTGCGCTGCTCAGGGAGTTGCAAGCTGACAACCTCTGAGAGACGATCTTCAAAGCGTCCTTGAAATTGCCAGACACCTTCTTTGTTCAGGGCAATTTGATTGCTGCCGGGTCGGTATCTGCCAAGTAGAGAATTATCTGGTCTGGCAGAACCTTCGGGGCTCGAGACCACAATGATATCCACTGGGGGTAAATCTGTTGGCTCTATGTTAAACACCACGATGTACTGAGTGACACTGCCCAGATTCGACGCTTGCGCCTGGCTGGTTCTGGGGCTTAGAAGCGGACGGTACAGAGCCAGGCCCGCCAGCAGAAGCACCGCAACAATGAGACCGACAATCATGAAGGTACGTCTGCGGCGACCACTATTATCGGCGGCAAGTTCAGAGCGCAGTTCGGCAAGGTCTTGCTCGAGCTTAATTCTGTGCTGGTCGGGGCCACTGTAGCTTTCTCCGGTTTTATAGACAGCCCCAGGAGGCAAGTTTTTTATAAAGGTCTTTTCTTCTTCTGGTGGCTTGGCTTTTTCCTCTAAAACCTGAGCCTTGCCTACAGCTGCGCCCCCAGATCTGGCAGCGTTAACCAGAGAGGCCGGTACCGTTGCTTCCTGAAAACCCGGATTTGTCATGCTGTTTTCATCAAAGGAAAGTTCAAAATTGTGCACGCTGGTTTTATTGGCAATAGCGTCATGCTTACCCAGATGATTGAGGCTTTCATAAAGCGATTCAGCATCCAAGCGTTCATTTGGGTTAGCAACCAGACACTGAGTGAGCAGTGCTGAGTGGGCATCACTAAGTTCCCCTGAGACAATATCTAAAATAGATTTGGCCCAGGCATAAATATCGTCTTTAAAGTTAGCCCCTTTGGTTTCAGGAGCGCGGTAAGGGTTTTCAGTTGCAATCCAGGGAATACCAAAGCCCTCTAAAAGCACATGATCCTGGGTGCTTAAAAAGCGCTCCGGACGAATATCGCCATGAACAATGCCTGCTCTCGCAGCGTCCCTTAAGGCTCTGGCGCTTTCAATAAGCAGCATGGATTTGGCAATGCGGAAAGGTTTGGTGACAGCCTTGTAGCGCTTGGAGTAGGCAACCACCAGTCGGGTCAGGCTCGAGCGGTCAATCTCTAAAATGCCTGGAATATTCTCTGACTCGAGACGTTCTAGATTGGTTCTAGGGTCGCCTTGAAATTCGTAGATGAGAACAGGTAAACCCGTAATTGGGTCAACCCCTTCAAAGGTCTTCACGCCCTTTTTTTCAGCATAAAGGGTTTGTATCTGATAGCGAAAACTCATTAGTCCAAAACGTCCTTTTAATAACGGTTCATAGCGTAAAACGAAGTGTTGGTGTTCAGTTTACAAGCGTAACGAACCCAGCTAACAGGTTTAAACGTCACATTGTTTAAAAGTATAACGCACTTAAGCAAGTCATGGGTGGCAGATCTCTGAGAGTCTAATAGACCGTCCATTTTGTTTCGATGGGTTTGCAAAACAAAATGCGACCCAGGGGAGTAAACGAAAACTAATTCGGTAGCTATCAAGACTTTGTGGTTGGTCTAATAGGTAGGGCAGATGCCCGGAGCAGGCGATTTTGCCTGCTACCTTAGTGAAATGACTGTTGAAGATAAGATTTTGACTGCCTTAAAAACCGTCAATGACCCTGAATTGCATCAGGACCTGGTGAGTTTGGGCATGGTAGATAGTGTAAAGCTCGAGGGTAAACATGCCCATATCAAAATAAACCTGACGACCCCTGCCTGCCCGATGAAAGCGCAGATTGAACAGGATGTAAGAACGGCTCTAAAGCCTATTTCAGAACTCGACAGGGTAGAACTCGAGTTTGGCTCACAGGTTCGTGGTAGCCAGAAACAGCCTATCCCAGGGATTAAGAACATTATTGCGGTAGGTTCAGGTAAAGGCGGTGTGGGTAAATCCACGGTAGCTGCCAATATTGCTGCCAGTCTTGCTCTGGAAGGTGCCGATGTTGGTTTACTGGACGCCGATATTTACGGCCCCAGTCAGGCCAAGATGTACTCGGTTGAAGGCAAACGCCTGATGGCTGATGAAGATAAAAACATCATCCCGCTAAAAAACTATGGGGTAAAAGTCATTTCCATTGCCAACCTTGTCGAAGATGGTCAGGCCCTTACCTGGCGCGGCCCCATTTTGCACGGCACTTTAAATCAAATGCTCAATCAGACGCTATGGGGCGAGCTTGATTACCTGGTGGTTGATTTGCCTCCCGGCACCGGGGATGTGCAATTGTCGCTGACTCAGCTCACAACCATTACTGGAGCGCTTATCGTAACGACGCCTCAGGACATGGCCCTTCTAGA
This sequence comes from Trueperaceae bacterium, assembly GCA_020431825.1. Classification (GTDB taxonomy): domain Bacteria; phylum Deinococcota; class Deinococci; order Deinococcales; family Trueperaceae; genus JAHEBB01. The sequence goes on from JAGQHN010000026.1 coordinate 47,862, forward strand.
TGTAAAACGGGCTTACACCATGCTGCGCAAAACGCATGTGCCGGTCTTTGGACTTATTGAGAATATGGCTTACTATCAGTTGCCAGATGGTAGCCGGGATTATATTTTTGGTGAAGGCAGTGCTAAGGCCTGGGCTGAAAGCGAAAAATTAGCGGTAATGGGCGAAATTCCAATTAATCGCAGTGTGCGTGAAAGTGGCGATGCCGGAAAGCCTATCGTTCTTTCTAACCCTGATGCGCCAGAATCGCTGGCTTTTAGAAAAGCGGCCAGAGCGCTGGCAGGTTATATCAGCGTACAAAATATGATGACCCTGCCGGTGCTCTAAGCTATGCAGATTTTGCAGCAAGCTATTTTAAAGGCAGAGATGCAGGTAAGACAGCTTGTCAAAGAAACCCCCCTCGAGCTTTCACACTTCTTAAGTACGGGGGAGCATCAGGTCTATCTAAAACTCGAGCAACTCCAGCATACAGGCTCATTTAAGCTGCGTGGCGCAAGCAATAAACTGCTTTCCCTCAGTCAAGCAGAGAGAGACATGGGGGTTGTGACCGCGTCTACAGGAAACCACGGGGCAGCGGTGGCTTATGCAGCGCACCACCTTGGGGTAAAGGCACTGGTCTTTGTACCTGAAGGCGCTTCGCCAACCAAGCTCGAGGCCATAAGGCAGTGGGGTGCAGCGCTTCGTCTGCACGGAGATGATGGGGTCGTAGCCGAGCGCTTTGCCAGAGCGTATGCGCTTGAGCATCAGCTTCCTTTTATTTCTCCCTACAACGATCTTGATGTGATGGCAGGTCAGGGAACCTTAGGGGTGGAACTCTATAAACAGTTGCCCGAAATCGACACTCTATTGCTGTCTCTTGGGGGCGGAGGACTTTTGTCGGGGGTAGCCTGTGCGCTTAAAACTGCCAGACCTGACATCAAAATTATTGCCTGTTCACCGCAGAACTCAGCAGTCATGATGGATTCGCTCGAGGCTGGTGAAATTTTAGATTTACCTTCTTTAGCAACGTTATCCGATGGCACGGCGGGTGGGGTTGAAGAGGACGCGATTACCTTTGCCTATTGTCAGCAGCTGATTGATGAAAGGGTCAAAGTGAGCGAGGAAGAAATCGCAGAGGCGCTTAAAACCTTTATCTCGAGTCACCAGCTGCTTATTGAAGGTGCGGCGGCTACGGTTCTGGCAGCTTACAAAAAACATAGGGCAAATATTGCAGGCAAAAAGGTTGTGTTACTCCTTTGCGGGGCTAATATCAGCCTCGAGACCTTAGAGCAGGTTTTAAGGTCATAGCCCTTTGGACGGCTAAGCCATCTCCAACTTAGGACTGACGCCTAGCTAATCTTTGTGTGCCAAACTGTTCTAAGAAGGGACGGTGAGACGTGAAATACGTACTCATGACTTTTTTTATGATTTTTGCCCTTGCTCAGGGACAAGATGCCTTTGTAGGTGACTGGCAGGGTGAAATTGGCCCTGGTGTTCTTAATCTGGGCGTAGTCGTTCACTTTAGTCAGGACGGCGAGAAGCTCTCAGGCACTATAGATATACCGGCTCAGGGAGCTGAGGCTATGCCTCTGAATGTTGCAGAGGTAAACGATAGCAGCGCTGTTTTTAGCATTGCAGGAGTACCGGGTGACCCTACCTTTAATGGGACGCTAGTAGATGGGAAAATCTCAGGTACGTTTAGTCAGTCGGGGCAAGACTTTGAGTTTAGCCTCGAGCCTATGAGCGCTGATGCTCCTGCCGGTCCCGCAACCATTGAAGCCTATCTGGGCAACTGGCAAGGAACCATTGATCCTGGCGACCTTGATTTGGTAGTGGGTCTGACTTTTGAAGATCGTGACGGCATTATGCAGGGGGCTATCCAGATTCCTGCCCAGAGCTTTGACGGTTCCGTAAAAATAAGTGAGCTAACAGAAGACGGCATAACTATGGTTATTGAAGGCATTCCTGGTAACCCGACCTTTGAGGGAAGGCTCGAGTCTGACACGATTTCAGGAAGCTTTAGTCAGGGAGGCATGGATACGGACTTTTCCCTCCAAAGAAGTGACGCAGCGATTGACACCAGCCGCCCACAGGACCCCAGCGAACCCTACCCTTACCGGGCTGAAGAGGTAACTTACCCCAGCGGTGATATTGAGATTGCGGGTACTCTGACCTTGCCTGAGGGCGAAGGGCCATTTCCAACAGTCATCTTAATCACAGGTAGTGGGCCACAAAATCGTAACGAAGAAATAGCAGGGCACCGCCCATTTTTGGTTCTGGCAGATGCTATTACTAAAGCAGGCTTTGCCGTTTTGCGTACAGATGATCGTGGGGTTGGCGGGACAGGTGGCAACTTAGAAGAGGCAAATTATGATGTTCTGACCAATGACGTTTTGGCAGGTCTGGCGTTTCTGAAAACCAGGGCTGAAATTGACCCTGGTCGCATTGGCCTGTTAGGCCACAGCGAAGGTGGCTATATTGCACCACTGGTAGCCAGTGAATCGGATGACGTGGCCTTTGTCATTATGATGGCAGGGCCAGGCGTGACTGGGTTAGAGGTACTCGAGTTGCAAAATAGACTTCTTATGGCGCAAGCAGGTGCCTCTGAGGAGGAAATAGCAGGGCAAATTACGTACCTCGACAACTTAGCGGATGCCCTGAACCGGGATGCCTTCGATGAAGCCAAAGCACTAACCGAGGCGGAAATTCAAAAAAGTTTTGACGCTGCCTCTGAGGAAGAGAGGCCAGATGAAGCGTCACTGGCTGAAATTATGGATGCCCAAACCAGCAGTGTTGTTACGCCTTATTTCAAAAGTTTGATGCTGTTTGACCCACAGCCCTACCTTAAACAGCTTGAGGTTCCGGTTCTGGCATTTTATGGTTCAAAAGATATTCAGGTAGATGCAGAGCAGAGTGTGGGGCCCCTAGAATCCGCTCTGGATGAAGCTGGTAATACGGATGTCACCATTCAGGTTTTTGATGGTCTCAACCATCTGATGCAGCCTGCAACTACGGGCGGCCTAGAAGAATACGCCAAGATAGAGACGACGATTGCACCTGAAGTGCTCGAGCTTATTACAGGTTGGCTCAAAGAAAGATTTGCCAACGACTAAAAAATTGACGGTTTACCAGATTTTGTGTAGTGCTATTCATGAATCCCATGAAGACTGAGTGCAAAGGTTTCCAGACACACAAAATCGGAAACCTTCAAAACCGAAACATTAGCCACTGAATAAGCCACAAGGCAAGCATGCCCGCAATGAGTGTCACAAGCACATTGCGGGTTTTCCATGCCACCAAAATGGCAACCATTCCAGCATAAATTTGTGGATTACTCAGGCTGTAGTCAAGTTTGCCTGAATGCTTGAAAAGTCCAGGGGCGACGAGCGCTGCCAGAACCGCCGCAGGTACATAGCGCAAAAAGCGGTCAAGCGCAGGTGGCATGCTAAAGCGAGTAGCGAAAACCAGAAACGAGGCGCGAATGAGAAAGGCTGCAACAATCAGCACCAGGATATAAACCCAGACGGCTGGCATCAGACTTTTACCTTGAAGAAAGATTCACTTAAGCGGCCTGCTAACATGCCTGAAACAACTGCAATCAGTAAGCCAAAGCCACTGGGTAAGTGGGCAAAGATAAGTGCTGCCAGGCCGCCGACGCAGGCTGCCAAGACGCCTGATCTGGTTTTTAAGGTGATGGCCAGCAGGGCTAGAAAAGCCAGGGGGGCACTGAACTCGAGCGACCAGCTTGCAGGAATCTGCGCACCGATTAAAATACCAAGCAAACAGGAAAGGCTCCAGCAGATATAGAGAGGCGTGGTAAGCCCCAGGCAATACCATTCTTTGTGAGGCATCTGGGGTTCTTTTTGAAAACGGTTCAGGCCAAAGGCAAAGGTCTGATCGACCATGAGATAAGAGGTCAAGATACGCCAGGCAAGAGCTGAATGTCTGAAATAAGGTAGCAGCAGAGCGCTATACATCAGATAACGAAAATTGACCAAAAGTACCGTTAGGCAGATGATGACTAAGCCTACTCCCTGCGCATAGAGTTGCAAGCTGGCAAGTTGGGCAGTGCCGGAGAAGGTCAGTGTGGAAAGGGTCATTGCCTGGACAGCGCTTAATCCAAGTGCTTTGGTACTAACACCTGCAACCAGACCAAAAGAAAGAGTAGATAGCAAGGTGGGAGACGTATCTTTGAGTCCTAGCCAGAAGGCGGCTTGTTTCGACATAGGCGCTAGTCTACCGTTTTGCATCTTTAGCTTTGGTAGGCAGTATGAAAGTGGCTGATTTCAGCTTCGTCTGAATAGGTAAAGCGGGGTTGTCATGTTTCTGGTAACACGTCCAGAAAATTGTGTCTCGGCAATGTGCACAAGCTTATCAAGGGTTGCCTCTTTTTTGACGGCTGACAGTCGAGAAAGATTAGAAAAAGTTCCATATAACTTTCTTACACCCTCGGAACTTAGGTGAAAGGGCCAGTGACTTTCAGCGTATATGACAAGCTCAAACCGACTTTCCGCCCCCCCCTTTGACATAATTCAGGAATGAGTCATGGCAAGCTAGGGTATGAAGGAAAGATATAA
>JAGQHN010000270.1 GCA_020431825.1 Trueperaceae bacterium
AAACGATGTGGCTGACGCTTTAAGTGGTTACGATCTGCCTTTATTTAAGTCGCGCATTAATAAACGAACGGACTACCCCAAAAGTGCAGCAAGTGGTCACAGTATTTTTGAAACCAGGAACAAACTTGCCATAGAAGAAATGAATGCTTTTACCGACGAGTTTTTGTCGTGGATTGGAAAGAAATGAGTTTTCAAGCAAAGAAATCTAAACGCCAGGACGGAGAAATGGCGAAAGCTCTTGAAGAAGTTGGTAAAGAACCAAGCACCAGACTTAACGTTGAAATACCAGAAAGTAGTATGAAATTACTCAAGAAAATTGTGGCTGAAAAAGGAACCAAGATTAAAGACTATGTCAATGAAATTTTAGAAAAACAGCTACAAGTTGATGCTGAAAGCTTGAATATAAAAAGATGAAGTAGTTAAACACCGCCAAGAATGGTATCCATACATGAGGTGGTGTTTTTGAGGGTATAGCGGTCAAAAAAGGGTAAAGGTGACCTTGCTGAGGGTAAAGGTGGTGTCCTTGAGGGTTCCAAGTGGTGTCTTTGAGGGTTAAACATGACCTCTTTGAGGGTAAAGGTGGTGTCTTTGAGGGTTTGCCCCCTCAATCTCTACACTTTTGCACTTTATTTTGTGGAACATTTCACATTATAAGAATAAATGTACGACTAATTTCTTAGATACCCTCAAATACTACACCTTTATTGTAATTCAACAACATGTTGTTGTTAGTTTTAACATCATTTAAACATATTTTATTTAGAGATACTAGAAAATGCGTCGTGGACAGTGAAACCTCTTGCAAAGGTGGTGTCTTTGAGGGTTAAACATGACCTCTTTGAGGGTTCCAGGTGGTGTCTTTGAGGGTATTGGCTGTAGTCTTTGAGGGTTAAACATGATCTCTTTGAGGGTAAAGGTGGTGTCTTTGAGGGTGGGAGTGGTTGTTTTGAGGGTAAAGGTGGTGTCTTTGAGGGTTTTTGCGTCCTGGACGCAAAAACCTTGATAACTATGAGCGAATCGTGTTAGCCTTTTCTGGTGCTTGATAGACGAATAAGGCAGGCAAATAGCCTAGCGCTGTCACAAGAAGGGCTTTCGATTCACGCCTTGCGGCTTATTTATGCAGTGGTTGCGGGCCTAAGCCCAGAACAGGAGCAATTTGCGACTGTTGAAATCCCTTTGGTTGAGATGAAAAGCATATTGCAAGTTGCAGAAAACAATGTTTACCGAGATGCCAAGAGGGTGGCACTTGAGTTACTTAATCAAACGATTCTGATTGGCGATGATGATAATGGCTGGAAGGCTTTTCAGTGGGCATCTGAGTCTGTCTATACCCCGGCAAAAAAACATCCCAAGGGCTACAGTGCCATTACCATACGCCTCCACGAAAATTTAAAACCTTATTTGTTGCAGCTAAAAAGCCACTTTAATTCTTTTCCTCAGAGGGTGCTTTACGAAACCAATTCTACCCACGCCTTTAAGCTTTATCAGATACTCTGGTTTGAATCTATGGCAGCGAGTCGTTCTGCAGTAGAATTTAAGCTATCAGAGTTAAAAAAGCGCTTAAATGTTCAGAAAAAGTACAGTCGTTTTGCCGAGTTTAACCGCTTTCTAAAAAGCCTTTTAGAACAGGTTAACGCGCTTAATTCGGGCATGCATGTTAATGCCGAAAAGGTAGGTAAGCCAGTCTATGCCATTAAATTTGTAATTCAACCCATCGAGGAAGTGCAAAGATTAAAGACTGAAGAAGAAGAAAGACTACTGAAAGCTCTTAAAGAGTTTGGCTATTTTAATCCTGAGAATGCCTTAAATGAATACGGTTTTAGTCGCCTCTCTAAAGCCTATGAAAAAGTAACTGAAATTATTGATGAGGCTAAGCTGCATGGCAAAAAACCTATACAAAACCCTGCTGGATTACTCTATAGCATTTTACAGCGTGGGTTTGATCTTGAAGAAGCAGAGCCTGCCATTCCAAAACAAACAGAACTGATTGGCCTTATTGACCGAATAAGTCAAGACTTTGAGGCTGCACTAAATGACTACTGTTATGCTCTCTGGTTAAGCCTTTCAGAGGCAGATCAAGCTGAGATTTACCGGGCTATTATGGCAAACGCAAACGCAGTTGTCCGTAATCAGATTGAGCGAACAGGCTGGGATTCCAGACTCGGGCAAAGCCTGATTCAGCGGCACCTGGAAAGGCAGTTTAATAAGCAACTCCCAGGTCATCTTAAAGAAATTAGGGCATTTGCCCTGCAAGGAAACTACGGGCATGATGGTCATCTTGATGAAGCCATCGAGGTGCTCGAGCATACCTATTCTTAGGGCGATAGCTGAGTCAAAGACCCCTGCGCTAAAGCGAGAGGCTTGCCCGCGAACTATCATGATGACTAGCTTCAGTTTCAATCCAGACGTTTGGCGCTATGACTTGCTCACTGCTAGCAATATTCCTAGCAGCGTTAATCTCGGCGTGGAGAGCGAAGCCACAGTCCTGACATTTAAATCGGTCTTGCGTTTTGCGGTTAGCTTTTGTAACAGGACCGCACTTACTGCACTTTATGCTGATGTTTCTGTGGTCTCTGAAATCTACCTTCACTCCTGCAAGTTGAGCTTTGTTCTCAATAAAAGCACCAAGCTGTTATTCATAAAGAAGCTCTTGAGGCAATAGATATTGGCCCTCGAGACCGAGTCGTAATTGGCAGCGGTGTCGCAGGG
>JAGQHN010000271.1 GCA_020431825.1 Trueperaceae bacterium
CCAGCGACCATAACGGTTAAGATCAATGCGCTCCTCGAGAACTATTCGAGCAAACTCTGCATAAGCATCCTCAGCGTCGAGATCTGCTCGCGTTACCCCTAAGTCAGCTCTTATAAGCTCCCAATTACTGAAATTCGCTCTAATAAAATCATCGGGTACAAAAGTCAAAGCCGACTCTAAGTAGGTTTGGGCAAAGGCGGGTGTAGCTATAAGCAAAACAAAAAGTAGGTATTTCATAATCATCCTTCCTTACACTCTTCTATATGATCTGTATCGTCAAAACGCAAAAATCTTCTAAGCTTCTCTAATCGCTTAAGTCACTAATGTCTCTTATCAATATGACCGCTGGATCCACCTTGACATAGCTTCTTTCCTGACTATTCACAATGACCCTTGAGGCTCCTGTTGTTGGTCTATTAGGCCCCGTTTGGTTAACTGTAGATGTCACAAGGGTTGATTTTCGCCACAGGTTTAGCGCTAGCTGCTGACCGTCGGGTGATATAGCCAATTTCCCAACACCTCTTGGGTAAGCCCAGTCACCTATTTGCTCCGCAGTTGCAGTGTCCCAGGCTAGAATGCGTCCCTTATCGTCATTTGCGTAAGAAGCTAGGAGAAGGTTAGGGCTCGAGCTAAGGGCGATGTCGGTCAAATATTCATTGGGATTCTGAAACTCTGCAATAAAGGTTTTCGAATTCATATCCCAAACTTTGATTAGTCCATCGTTATCTGCAGAAGCCAAAACTTGCCCCTCAGCATCAAAAGTCAGTTCCTTTATGCTTGTTTCTGATGCTTTAAGAATGCTGTAACGATTAAAGTCTCCTTCTGGCCAAAGGACAATATCGCCACTACTTAAACCCACCGCAATGATGCCTGCGCTTGTCGCCAGACTCGAGATTGGGGCTGCATGGGGTAACTGTGTAACGAACTCACCGGTTCGTAAACTCCAAAAAGATAAAAGGGTGTTTTGATTTTCTTCATCACGTATGGGCATGACTAGCATGTCAGCGATGGTAGTGAAGGCAAGCTGGCTCAAAAATTGAATATTTTTTGAGACTGTTGAAACTTCAATAATTTTTTTGCCACCAGCATCAAAAACGGTGATTTCAAATGCATCATCAGCATCTTTCTTAACAATGGCGTAGCGACCATCTTGTGCTACCGCAAGCCTTCTGGTACTACTACCCCCCAGTCGTTTTGTCTGAAATTTTTTTTCTACGTTCCAGCGGCGTGCGCCAGAGCCTTCGCCAAAAAGTAGCCTTCCATCTTGCGAAAACGCAAGCCAAGACGCACCACTATCACTAATGTGAAGGCCTTTTATGCAATTGTCTGTGCGCAAACACAAGCTTGAAGCAGTTATTTTGGGGTTAATAGTGTAGCGAAAAAACCCAAAGAGGATAAAACCGGCAATCAATACGCCAAAGCTCAAGGCAATTGTTTTCAGACCCTTCATAATGTCTCCTGATTGTCTTTTATGCTCATGAATGTGGAGAGTCAAGACCAACCACTAAGAAATCTGAAGGGTTTTCTTTAAACAAGTGCATTTTGTAAAGAACGAAATTAAGACTCACTGGACATACCATCGCTTCCTCCTTGAAGTAAGTATGCAAAACTAACGTCACAGTAGCGTTGCAGTTTGATGGCAGTTGCAAAAATTGGTCAAACTTTAAAACAGTTGTTGCTACCCAGTATTGGGTGAACCGTCCCAATCAAGCTATTCTGTATTGAGGAATGCTTTCGGTGACTAAATTAAAAACTCATGGCTGTAACAGAGCTTTTATGTCTTGGTCAGTCATCTGCGCAGCTTGCCGTAAGTACCGTTTATCGCGTTTACTTAGCTTACTTTTTAACCTTTCGTAAGGTTCGCCATCTGGCGTTTCTATATCGGCAAGCCTATAGCGCTTTTGTAATGTCTCAATAAAGGCAAAGAGTTGCATAGCCTTTTGGGGCTTATTAGACTTAAGCCACGTTTCACATAAGATTTTTGCTCTTTGGAAAAAATATTGATACATACCATTTTCAAGACAAATCAGTAGTCCCTTTTTAAAGAGTTGTTCAGCTTTCTGATAGTCTGCTCGAGCAAAGGCAATATGACCCAAATTCACAAGCAAAGTAGAAGCGCCACTACCAACCTTTTCCGTATCATGCGGATGCATGCTTAAGGCCTCTTGCCAAAGAGCTTCTGCCTTATCATAGTCTTTGGCAAAGTAGTAACTCGCTCCCAAATTAATTTTTAGTCTCCAGGTTTCGTTCTCATTGCCTAGCTGGTCGGCAAGCTCGAGCGCCTCCCGTTTTAAACGAATAGACGCTTTATAGTTCCCTTCTCGTTCGGCAATCACGCCTAGACGATCCAGAGCATAGGTTTTAGGTGACACTTCATCAACGGCATCAGCAAACTCAATGGCTTTATAGAGCCATTTACGCGCTTCATCAAATGCACCTGTTAAGACATGCAAAGCACCAAGATTAGTTAAGTTTTTTAGGATAGCCTTTTGACTTTTTGCCTCACTACTAAGCTTAAGAGCTTGCTTTAGGGCATTTTCAGCTTTTCCCCAATCTGGCTGAACGTATCTTGTGCAAAAGGGGATATAGGGTAAATTTTTAAGAACTGGCAAAGTAAATGTACCTTAAGTAAAGTGAAGGT
>JAGQHN010000272.1 GCA_020431825.1 Trueperaceae bacterium
TTGGCCAAAATTTTCACATACAGATCAGGAGGGGATGACAATACCGCAATGATGCGGTACACTTGGTCATTGTTAAGGTTCCTGACCGTGTGAACCAACTTGTAGTCAATCGCTGTGCTGGATACACAGCGATTTCTTTTTGTCGCTCTGCATCATAACCTGAAAATGTGCCAAGTACACAAGTCACAGCAATTACTCCTATCTTTTTCTTGACAACCAGATAAAAGCGAAGTGCTATGCTTACTCTGGTTGCTTTATTTGCATCTGATAATCATGGTTTTTTGTGACTACAGGCGAGGTCTTGGCAGAAAACGCTGTAGTCACAAGGGCAACCACTAAAGCCCTGAGTAAGGGTTGGGAAAAGGCAATAAGAGTCTAAGGGGGCAGCATAACTACTCCATTTCTTTGGCTAGAATTAGCGTTTGAAAAGCTAGAAAGATACTAACCTACGACCCCTCAAAATCGTCCGACTTGCACCCGACTGACATGTGAATCATGAGTGAAAACATGGGTTTGATTAAGGATTATGCATTTTCGATACATTATGCACTACTTATACATAGCTTCATACCTAATGTGACGAATAAAGCAATGGCTTGCCGGAAAAAAGTTAGTTTATGCAAAATCATTATGTATGGATGCGAATATGCCAAGAATCGCTGCAAGAGCCCTTAAGCCAACAATACTATTAAGTCCTGAGCACTTTCAGGACTGGTTTGCTAATCAACGACAAACTCAAAGCAGCACAACTTTACTCGAAGCAGTACCTGGAAATGATGATATTGCCAGGTGTCGGCGTATGTGTATCGCCTACTGGACACTTCATCCACCCGCAAGTTTAAGGTTAGAACTCATACAAGACTGCCTTCATGCCAGAGACTCAAGGGTGAGTTGCTACGCGATGGCTTACCTGGCTTACTGGCGCATGATCGATGAGTATCCAACCTTAACAGGCACACAACCCTATTTAGAAAGTTCTCAGTACTGCTATTTTCTTGAAGCAAATGCCAGGTGCCTTCAACTGGATAATAGTGACTTTGCCATAGAAGCCCTGGCAGTTACCCGCCTCGGTATTGCCTCCCTTTGTTTGCTGGACGAGGATTACGAAAAGGCCTTGCATCAAGCATCAGAAGCTCTGTTCTGGGCAAAGGAAGTTAAAGCTAATATTCTTGTTGGTCAGATTCGCAGTTTACTCATAAGCATCCACCTGGCAAAAGCAGACCTTGAAACGGTCATAAATCTGGCCAGTGAGAACAGCAGCAACTACGTACCTGAAATTGATGTTTTGTATCAACAGGTCTTTACTGCCCTGGCATTAGCCCAGCTGGGCTCGAGTCAACGAGCTATAAGCCAGTTAGAACGACTTGCCGAGACCTATCCACTGCTTAGCGAACCCGATGATATTACTGCCTGCATTCATGCCTGTTTGCAGCAAATAAAGGTAACTTATGCCCTTGGTGGTTTAGACAGCGGAGTTGTACGCGATCATCATCCTGATTACTGGATTGTTGAGGCTTACCACTATCTTTTACAAGCCGAGGGCATACCACGTATCTCCAGCAAGTATGTTGCTTCGCGAATGGCTTTTTATCAACGAGCACTAGAGCATTGCCAGAAACACACTGCTGTTGATCACAGAACCAGTCTGCAAAGTGCCTGGATCAGTGCTTACAGCGCCTTAAGACAGGGTCAAACAGCGGTCGCTTTAAATACTCTTAGCCAGATAAGCACACCGCTTTCTGGCTGGTTTGATTTAAGGCTGCTATTTGCAGGCTTAAGGCTTGAACTTGCCCTTAGCCTCAAGCATCCCAATCTATCTCCTTTAGAACCTGAAAACGAACTCAGGCAGCTGATGAAAGAAGTTGAAGGGGTAAAACCGGCTTCAAGTCAGGGCTTGGCAGACTTACTTATCCGCTGGCATCCTTTAGCAGCTGCTTATCTTGCCCTATGTCCTGAGCCACTGGTTCCATTCAAAAAGGCGACTCAGGCAGTTTTACGGGTTGGCTATAGTAATGCGGTCTACAACCTCTCCTTACCTCCATCCTTTACCTATGAGCTGATTTTGAGAAGTTTTGATTTTGATTTGAGGCAAGGGCAAGGCTTTGTTGCCTCTGACCCGGGCTCGAGTAGAAACAAACGCCTGGCTCTTATGAGCAAAAACGGTGAAGTTGACTACTGGCAACCGTCTTTTTCTGCGGCACTTATCCTTTATGGTCTTATGAAAGTTGATCAAAAGGCTTACCATGTGCAGGCTGATGTGATTTATAAATCTTATGGGGTAGTACCTTTTGCAACGGCAAGTTACCGGCTTATTCCAATGGTAGAGAGTATTGATCTCTTCACCAAAAAATTATTAGCTGGTGAGTTTGGAATAAAAGAGTACACTCAGCACTGCCTTGATTTGTAGATTTGCTAAACTCCGTATGGGTATTAATACCCATCTCCTCTCTGACAGCTCCAGCTCTCCCCCGGCTGGAGCACTTCTATTGCAGCACAGCTAAAGCCTCATCATCAGAAACAAAGCCAGGTTTGGCTATTTGCCTTACTAAGTTTTTCTCCTCAGCAAGCTCGAGTAAGTCATCTGCTTCCTGTTTTGTCAGCGTAGTAAAAC
>JAGQHN010000273.1 GCA_020431825.1 Trueperaceae bacterium
GGAAAAGTCGTTGCCCCTCACCCGGTTTTTAGTAATGCTGTCAATGTCTTCCTGTGAGGTAACACAAATCCAGGCACGACCTCCGCAGCGAGTCCCTAAGTCTTCTGCAACGGTTTGCAGGTTGAGCATGAGATCAGGGTTTTCACCTATGTACTGCCCAACCTCATCAACCATGAAAACCAGTCGATGCTTGGCGGGTTTGGTTGCCACGTAATCATAGATAATCTTGGCAAATTTATCCACGCTTAGACTGTAGTTGCCTTCAAGTTTATCAAAGAAGCTTTGGGCAGCCTCTCTAGACATGGCTAGCGTGTCCTGTAAAGCAGCTAAGATATAGTCTTCACGGAAATCCCAGTTTTCACGGTCTTCTACCCAGTCGAGGCTCGAGTGGGTTTGATAGGCTTCTTTAAAGGCGTCATATTTGCCCTGTTTATCAAGACGCCTTTCAAAGTCAGCAATTTCAGGTGAGCTACCAAAATAGCCCAGGTGCTCATCAAACACCTTCATAAAGACTTTGACGATGGCTTCTTTATCGCGCTTGCTATCTGCGTCAGCTTTTGAGTCGATGTTAAACAGGATGACTTCCCCATGCGTAACGTCGCTGGCGCGTTGCATATTGGCAAAGAGCAAGCTGTCTTCAACCTTGCCACGAAAATACTCGAGCGCCCGTTTCCCCATGACTTCTTTGTTATCGAGTAAAAGAGATAAAACCTTTAAAAAGTGGGATTTGCCCGAGCCAAAAAAGCCTGAAATCCAAACGCCCATATTATCGGTTGGTTCTTCGATGGCCCTGACATAGCGATCATAAAAGTGGGCAAAGTAGGGTCCTAACTCTCTGGTGATAACATACTCTTCTAACTCGGTTTGAATAGCTTCTTGCTCGAGCTTGTTAGATTTGATCACGCCATCTATAGGGCGATGGATATCTTTTGTGTATAGGCTCACGCGGCAACCTCCTCTTTTAGTCTTCTGAACTTAGCAGCGGAAACGCTCTATAATAATTGTCATCCTTTAAAGCATTGAATAAGCGTAACTCTTGACCGTCATAGGTACCTGGGAAAAACATCACTAAAGGAATCGTATCAACCACATCATGCAAGTTGTTTAAGACCGTGTGGGAACGAATTAGCGGGTAGATAGCACCAACACCCGTGATAAAGACAAGCTGAGTAGCAGCATTTAAATCTTGACGGATTTGCTCAACCAGTTTTTCAGGTCGAATGATGCGTCCTAAGGCTTTACTCAGGGCGGTAGAGCCTTTTTGTGTCTCGAGCTGGAAACTTTGCTCGAGTAAATTTCGTTCTTCTAGTAGGCTTAAGCAGATGTGGTAAAGGTTGAACTCTTGAATCACAACGCCTGCTCGCCCCAGGCGCTCTTTAAGATTGGGTAAATAACCAGATACCAGAGGCTCATCTTTAGGCTCATAAGCAAAGATATGAAAACCAATTTCATTACCTATGCCTTCATTGTTTAAAAAGGCGGCTTGGCTAAGTTTGGACTCGAGACGTTCTAAGCGCTGACCCAAACTAAGCACGTACCGCTCCTTGGTCTAATAAGAGAGGCAACAGTGCTTCAAGTCCCAGCTCATCTAGAGCATCTCGTAAGGCTCGAGGAACATACTGGGGTCTAATACGATAATTGCCCTTGATGCTAGCTTCGATAAGACCAGCGTCAGAGCAAATCGTCAAGATATTGCGACGACTTTTTCCTATGGTTTGTTCGGTCCACTCAGCCAGCTCAGGCACTTGGATTTGCTTGCGCTCAAAAAAAGCATTGATGTCGGCTTTTTTTAGTTCATAGCTAAATCGTAAGAGTTGCTCATTTATGACTTCAGCAATGAATTCCCTGAGAAGTCGGTGTCTTAGCAAAATCAAAACCAGGTTACTCAGCTTTCGAAGTTCGAGGCTACCCTCGGCTAAGAAAGCCAAATAGGTGTCATCTAGGGGCTCGAGCCTGTCTATGACAGCGGTAGCAATGGTTTGACGGCTAGCCTTTGAGCTGAGCTGGTAGAGGTTATCCTCTACGATTTGTGTTCTTAACGCTGAGAGGCTCGAGCCGGTCAAAACTAGGTCCGCTCCTAAACTTACTTCATTGAGTAAGAAACCTTGGTTGGTAAAGGCGGCGTAAGTAGTTTGTATGGTTAGATGACGCATAAAGTGTGTTCTTGATCCCGTCAGATTTGCTTAGAGCCTCAGCTACTTTTAGGAGGTTATGCTAACACGTTGCTATTCAGAGGGGATTTCATATTTGACAAGAAATGACTTAGCGGCTGTAAGGCTGTAAAAATTGCAAGCTTTTAGATGCACAATCGTTCAAGCTGTTAAGGGAATAAACCAGTGTTCTAATATTTTGAGTTACCTAAAAAAGGTAAAAATAAACCAGAATAGGGTAAAATTATCTCGAAAGAGGATAATATATGGCAGACTTGTGTATGACCGATGAGATCCGCAGAATTATTAAAAAGCGCATGATTGATCTCGAGCTTAGTCAAACTGAACTGGCTCAGCGACTTAAAGTTTCCAATCAAAGCCTTAGCCGGGCCTTAAGTACAACCAATAAAGATCGACAGCAAATTTCGGATATGTGGCAAGGGATTTT
>JAGQHN010000274.1 GCA_020431825.1 Trueperaceae bacterium
CATGGGCATAGGGTCAGCCGTTGAGGTTCTGGGCACAGCATCCAATCCATTTTTGGCGACTATTGGACTTCGTATTGAACCAGCAGCCAGCAATTCAGGTATCACCTTTTGCTTAGATGTCGATATTAAATCCGTCCCTATGTTTATTTTTAATGCGGTCGAAAACTTTTACAGCCTACTTGAAACGACTATCCAGGAAACGCTTAAACAGGGTATCTACGGTTGGCAGGTCACAGACTGCAAGATCACCCTGACCCATTCTGGCTACATTTCACCAAGTAGCACGTCTGCTGACTTTCGCAAGCTTTTACCCCTGGTCTTAATGACTGCACTTAAGGAAGCAGGTACTGAAGTGTGTGAGCCCTTACAACAGTTTTATCTAGAAATCCCTGTTGATACTGTGGGAGCGATTCTTGCAATCTTGGCAAAGTTGGATGCAGTCTTACAGGCTCAAGATGTGCAAGGGGAAACGTGTGTTCTTGAAGGAGAAATACCTGTAGCTCGAGTCCATGAATTTCAACTTTGGTTACCCAGCTTGACTCGAGGTGAGGGTGTACTGGAAACGAGTTTTTCTAGATATGAAGTAGTGCGTGGTTCGTTTCCCACTCGGCGACGCTCTGATACGAGTCCACTAAACCGCAAAGCCTATCTCATGCATGTGTTGGGATGGTCAAGTGCCAAAAGTTGAGGGGAGATGAATATCTGAGATGAAAAATTCTTAAATTACGCAACGCGGTTCCTTTAAATTAACTTAAAGCAGACAAGCTTTCTCAATACCCGAAATAGAAAACTGTCCCATGAGGCATAGATTTCCCAAAGATATTTATCTTGCATAAGATTATCTGCACCCTTGGTTTACGCTGTCTTATGGGACGTTCAAGAACGGATGTTTCATAGAGGAATTGAAACTAGTCACGAAGTCATCAGGAACTATTACAGGGTAATGCCCCAAGAAATTAGCCCAGGGATGAAGAGAGGGTAGCATCCACCTTGAGCTTATGTCCGGGTGTTACATAGCCAATGCTGCTGTGAATACGCTGCTGGTTGTACCAGTCGAGAAAATCGTCATCTAAGTTGCTCAGTTCAGTTAGTGTTTCAGGCTCGTGCCAAAAGACAAAGTCCCACTTGATGGTGCGGTTAAGTCTCTCTAAGATGCCCATACCTCCTTTCTCATTGATACTAGCGGTGCCAGGAAGCACCAAGGCTTTTACAGACACTTTGGAAATGGGCTGAGGTGAAGTCACTGCCTGCGTTACTTTGCACCACGAGTGTTTCGGTGATACCCAGCTTCTCAAGACTATTTTTACCTGCAAGAAGTGCCGAGGCTGCAGCCTCTTTGGAAACTTGTCTGACTGTTTCAAGCGCCAAACAAGCTCGTGAACTAACGTCCTGCACCACATACTTCCATGCGATGCCATCCCTTAGTTCAAAGCGAGTTGCGTCTATCTGAACTTTCCTGCCTGCAGGTAAATCAGCTAGGTTTGAAAACTCAGGGGCAGACTTTCTTTTATGCTTGGGCAGTTGCTTTCCCAAGCCGAGCTGTGCCATATGCAGGCGTACTCTCTCACGACCCAGTTTGTAAAGCTTATTGAGTTCGACATAAACGCCTCTATAGCCGTAAGTCTTATGCTTTAGCGCGACTTCTTTAACCCACTGTTCCTCTTGCGCCAAAATGTTTTTCTTTTCTTGCCGTTTGGGTTCAGTCACCAGGTAATAGCGCAAACGCCAGCGAGGAAAATTTGTCAACTTACATAAGCCTCTGAGTGAAATGTCATTTCGGTAGTGTGCATAAATCTCAGCCATACATTCCACACTCAGAAGCTTGTGAGCTTTTTTAGGATTTCGATCTCCAGTACTTTTTGTCCTAACACTTTCTTGAGTTGCTCATTCTCAGCTTCTAAGGCCTTATCTGGCGTTTTAGCATTCCCATGCTTAAAAGCAGATTTACCATGGTCTAGAAACTGAGTCTTCCACTTATGAATCAAGCTTTCGGCTACTCCGTGCTCCCGAGCTACCTCGCTTACGCTTGAGTGCTCTTTCAAAACACTAAGGACAATCGTCAGTTTCTGCTCTGCGCTCCAGACTTTCTTTTGTTTCCCCATTGAACTGCCTCCAAATCTAGTCTCTCATATTCCTGTGTCGATTTGGGCTATTCCTTTGGGGCATTACCATACGAGTGGTATCAATCTAACCAGGGAAGTAGGGGCTTCTTTTACTTTTTCACATGATTATATAAGACAGTATTTTTTGAAGGCAGATCGAGAGAAGCCAAAATTTAAGATTTTTGGATCAATAATAATTCCAATGGTTTTAGTTTTGTTGATTGTTGTTAATCTATCTCGACCAATGTTGAGATCACTATTGTTGCCATTAAAAGGAGAGAACCAATTTATCGTTAAAGGATTTACAAAAAGAAATTTAGAAGGTGAAAGCGTTTTTATCAATAGAGGCGAGGTTGTTACCATTAAATCCAGAGGCCTAGTGAGATCTGGAAATTTCATGGGTTATGTTCCACCTGAAGGCTC
>JAGQHN010000275.1 GCA_020431825.1 Trueperaceae bacterium
ACAAGGTCCGCAAAGTACTTTGCCTGCGCAACATTTTGTTCCATGAGGCGACCGTATTTTACAATTCCCTGTTCTTTAAAGGAAAGCCAAACCTTTAGCGCTTTAAAATCGCGGGAAAGCTGAACGCCATAGTCACTAAACCAAACCTCACCCCCAGCAAGTCCCCTTTTGGCATGTTCCAAATATTCAGGAGTCAGGGTAAAAGTAGAGCGGTGCGCTTTTTCATGCTTAACCAGGGCCACACCTGCTTCAAAGGGCACGTGCATCCATTTATGTAAATCCAGAGCTATGGAGTCGGCACGTTCAATGCCAAGAACCAGGTGTTTTAACCTGGGTGCTATGGTTAAAAGAGCGCCTATAGCCCCGTCAACATGAAACCAAAGACCTTCTTTTTCACAAAGATCTGCCAGGGCTGCTAAGTCGTCAACTGCTCCAGTATTTATAGTTCCGGCATTGCCGACAACGCAAAAGGGTTGGAAGCCAATTTCCCGGTCCCTTGCAATGGTCTTTTCTAATTCTGCCAGGTCAATTTTGTAGTTCTTATCTACAGGAATTTTACGCAATGCCTTAGTACCCAGGCCAAGAAGCTCCGCTGACCTTTGATGACAACTATGGACTTCGACCGAACTATAAAAACAGAGGGGCAAAGTTGCCTTAGCTAAGCCTTCTTCCCGAAGATTAAAGCCAGCGTTATGGTTTCTCGCCACAGTCAGGCCAACAAGGTTTGCCATAGAAGCTCCACTCACCATAAGCCCACTTGCCTCTTTGGGATAGTCGAGCATTTCTTTGCACCAATTTATGACCTGGGCTTCAACCAGTGGGGCTACGTGGTTTCCGCCTCCTACATTTGAATTAAGCGATGCTGCTAGGAATTCACCTAAGGCCCCCATAACTGTGCCACTTCCCATATACCATGCCCAGAAGCGAGGATGGATATTGCCTATGGGATAAGGCATGACGGTTTCCTTGAAATCTTGATAGGCTTTTTCTGCACCCTGGGGTTCTAGCGGCAGGGCTTCCTGAAAAGTTAGGGCTACCGAGTCTGGTACGGCTTGCCACACCGGTTCACCTCGTATGGCTTCTAGCTTGTTAAAAACGTCTTCTACCATTTGATGTGCAAGATCACGCATCTTTTGCCAGTCTTGTGGATCAAGGGTTTCTTCAATGGGCATACCTTACTCCCTGCCCTCACCAGGAGGGTTAACTTTTAGCAATACGTATAAGTTAACATAAATCAAAATCGCGCAAGCAAACGATTACTAGACTTTGAGCGAACAGCCCGCCTCTAACTTATCTAACTTTGACAAGAATTATACTATACGGGTTAATCATTCGCGCCAATTCTGCGACTAGATAAGCAATCCCACAAAATCACTCAAGGAATAAGGTATATACTAGTAAATTGACTATGGCAGACATGAATAGAATCAGAATAGACCCCAATCAAAACAAAGATAGCTTAAAAGTCATAGATATACCGTTAAACTTAATCAAATCAGATACTAATCAACCTAGAAAATACTTTGATGAAAGTGCCTTAGAAGAATTAGCTGCTTCTATTACTACCCATGGACTTTTACAACCTATCACCGTAAGAAGAGATCCCAGGAAAAAAGGTCACTTTATTGTGGTGGCTGGTGAAAGAAGATATAGAGCTTTTGGTTTACTTGAGAAAGAAACCATACCCGCAGTAGTAACTGCCAATAACCATGATGAGTTAGCGCTGATTGAGAACTTACAACGGGAAGACTTATCTCCTTTTGAAGAAGCAGAAGGTTTAGCCAATCTCAAAAAGAAATATGGTTATACCCTTAAAGAAATAGGCAATGCTGTAGGTAAAGCAGAATCAACCATCTCTAATTTACTCAAGATCAATGAGTTACCTGGCAAGATAAAAAAAGAAATTTCGACTTCCAAAGGCTCGAGTCGCTCTATCTTAATGGAGTTAGTCAGAGTACCCGACAAGAAAGACCAGCTTAAGCTCTGGGAGACCATAAAAACCACAGGGATGACCGTTAAGGACATCAGGAGGAAGAAGTTATCCAAAGAAGAGCAGGAGGGGGTTGAGAGTCAGCGGGTTATTACGGGTGCCAAGCGTCTTGTCACCAGACTCGAGACTTTAGTTGAGTCTCAGGGTGCGTTAGAGGATGAGGGGTATGAAGAACTCCTGCAGGTCTACGAGAGATTTGTCCAGATTATGGAGAAGACGGCGTTGAAGAGGGAGGGGCGTTAAGGCCCCTCGAGCCTCCTTGCCAAGAAATTCTGCGCTAATGCCTCTACTTCCTGGTGCAATACCAGCATCCTCTTTGCAAACTGGTTCCTGGGGATTCTGTCTTTAAGGAGAATCTCTAGTTGTAGTTCTAGCAAGGTGCTTTGCCTCAGAGCCAGGTGATAATCACCTATACCCAGCTGTTTTGCTCTTGCTTTTATGCCTTTAAGCATGAGTCTGATGACCCGCTCCTCTTCAGACATCGAGCTTACCCGATAGCAGAGAGTCAACTCTGATCAGGTC
>JAGQHN010000276.1 GCA_020431825.1 Trueperaceae bacterium
GCAGCGTAAGCTGGGCAGAGATCAGTGACGCTGCCAAAATGCCACCTGACAGTGAAGGCAGTATGGACCACAGTGAGCACAGTCAAGGCTTTATTAAGACCCAGGATGAATCTGCGCGCAGAAGTACCTCCGGGGCGGATGACTAAAACTAGACTCTATTTATTTAGCCAAGGAACAACTTATGGCACTTAATATAAACTAGGCAAATTTGAATAAACTTAAGATTTAGATTGCTAAAATATGATATTGGGGCTCAGCTCTTATCGCTTATCCATTAAAAAAACGCCCACATACCATATTTTGTTTGGCTTCATAAATTAGTGACAGCACCAGACAAAAAGCTATGCTGTAAAACAAGCCAAGAAAGTAAAGGAGGAATAATGTCAGTCAAAGTTATAGGTGCAGGGTTTGGGCGAACTGGCACTGCTACTCTAAAGCTTGCCCTGGAGCATCTTGGATTTAACAAATGTTATCACTCGGAGTCCCTTGGCGATCATCCAGAACATGCTTCAATGTGGATAGCTCTTTTACAGGGAAAGCAGCCCGACTGGACCTACCTATTTAAAGGCTATCAAGCAGCGACAGGCTTGCCAACAGTCTTCTTTTACCGTGAACTGATGAAGGCCTACCCTGAAGCCAAGATAATACTGACGCTGCGTGATCCTGAACGCTGGTACGAAAGTGCATCCCAAACCATCTTAAATTTACCTTCAAGACCCCAGTTTGCTCTTATGCGTCTCATTTCACTTTTTAATAACGATTTGAAAAAGGTTTTGCCTATTTTGACCGTGGCACGTAAAGTGGGTATAGAGACTTTCTTTAATAATGACCTCTCTAAAGATCATGTTATTGCTACCTTTAAGCAACATAACGAAGAGGTACGTCAAACGGTTCCAGCAGAGCATTTACTTGAATATGAAGTGCGTCAGGGTTGGCAACCACTCTGTGAATTTCTGAAACTACCTGTACCCAATGAACCGTTTCCTAAAACAAATACCCTTGAACAGTTTCAGCGCCGCCTAGCAAGCAAATAGTATGGTTGAAGTTTGGCTTACTTGAAACTTGTTTAACATATTTGAAGATTCAATAAGCTGCGCTAACTGGATGTCACAAGTACAGCACTAAAACATTGCTTAAAATCCCAAAGTAGAGGGTAGCGAATAAAGAGGTGTAGCATAACCATCTATAGGAATTTGAAACCAACCTTGCAGGTCATAGTAAAAGCTTCCGCCATATGGGTCTCTGTACAGAGTATTGGCGTCAGGATAGCTAGGTAGACGGTAAATCTCACCGGTATAAGGATTTTGATAGTCCCACTCTCCTCGTATAGCACCTATATTAAAGTCGGCATAACTGTTGCTATAAATGTTGTTCTCACGCCAGCTTTGATGAGCAGTGTCCTGCATGGCATAAAGCTCTTGTCTGCTGGCAGCAATTCTGGCATCATCTGCTTGCCACTGCTGAGACATGGCATTAAGATCTACCCCTTGAACAGCTAAAGCCTGATAGTAAACAAAGTCTTCAAAAGGTACTTGCATCCAGCCCATTTGCTGGGCTTGTTGTAAACCGAGCTGGTACTCCTGATAGGCTCTTTCATAACCGTACTCTGCTATATACCACTGGATAAGTTGCTCCCTGCCTTGTGTAAGCTGCTGACCCAGGTACTGCTGCTGGTTTTGTAATTGGTTCATAACATCTAGCGTTTGTGCGTCTATTGCATCAAACATGGGATTGCCAACTATCTGAGCCTGGGCTAGTCCCAAAAGGGTTAAAACGAAACAACTGATTCCTAAAATCTTTTTCTTAAGCATGATCTTTCCCTTTCTTGCTTTTAGCTTAAGAAATGGAGGGTTAAATTAAACTTAAACGCGGCTTTGTGCGGCTTATTTAGAACTCACTCAGATTGCAAACATAGTAGGTTCGCTAAGCTTTACACATCCAAAGAGATTGATGCCTTAGATGTCATGGACTTTCTTTTTACCTTAAAGCCAGAACTGCACCCACAATCAAAACAATGGCAATATAAGGTAACTCCCAAAGGCTGTACTCAGTCAATTTCGGGAACATTAGGTCATACACATCATCAAAGGAATTTAAGGAGGCGTGTAAGAGAATAACGATAAATAAACTATTCCCTGAAGCCTTAAAGAAATAAGTAAAGATAACGCTGAGAGCAATCACAGCCAAAAAGGGTATGAGAATCGAGAGACTATCCCTCTGCCACCAGGCAGGGAGGTGCCAGGCTGCCCAAAGAAAACCCAGGATGATACAGGCCTTAAGTGGTGAAAAACGTTTTTGTAATTCAGGTAAGGCAAACCCTCTTAAACCAATTTCCTCACACAGCCCACCCCTAAAAAGCATATAAGTAAAAATGCCGGGTAGTGATCCACTAAAAACTGCTAAGTTAAGGGATGGTGATTAAAATAATCAAATGCTATCACTGTGGGAGTGAGAAGCTGAAG
>JAGQHN010000277.1 GCA_020431825.1 Trueperaceae bacterium
GATTATGCACGAATATCACCGTTCCAGACGAAAAAACCAGTAATTTATCGCTACTTATACGCTTCTGTTCTTTCTTTAACCAAGCTGCTCTAAAACCCTAACCTTTTGACTTTGAGCCATCTTATCTTGCTAGGGCCTTAGATCTGCCGTGAGATCAGGTAATGCGGCATAGTCGTCAAACGAAACCAGATACATGTTGGCATAGCCTGTTAAATCAGAACTGTAAAGAACAGACTTGCCGTCAGGTGAAAAACGTGGATGGCAGTGGGAGTGCTGGTGATTAAATGTGCTGCGGTGCATGGCCAGTATCTTGGGTCCGCTATAGCTTTCCCCTTCTAAACTAAAAAGTTGAATAAAGGGCTGATTTGCAGCCTGAGCGGTCGCGGTACCGTCCCCTACAATGAGTTTTTCATCAAGGCTATGAAAGTGCCAGGAATGAAAAGGAAAGCGCAGCTCGGTAGGCTCACTGTTGTCCCAATTCAAGTAACCAAAAACATGCTCTCCTTTGCCCCTGCGGGGTCGCCCGTGGTAGCCAATGCGTTTACCATCGGCAAACCAGTATTCATGCCCAATAGCAAATTCACCATCATCCTGAGGCCTTATTTTCCAGGTTTTACCTGTTTGAATGTTAAGTCCCCAGATACGCTGCTCAACCAGTTCCCAGGGGCCTTCATGGCAAAAGGTGAGAATATCTGGCTGAGTAGGGGAGAGGTTCACATGGGTCATAAAACGGTCATCTTCATGGATGACTTCCATCTTGCCGCTTGCCAGTTCTACCCGAATTATCTGGGTGCGGGGCTTAAGAGGAAACAAACGAGGAAAGCGTGAATAGGGATAGTCAATTTCAGGCTCAGGGTCCTCGAACTGGGGTCGCATCATGTTGCAGACATATTTGCCATCAGCCGACGTTATAGCGTGAATGCCCAGTATCTTATCGGCAGGTGCCTGATAGATAAGCTGCTCCTCGGTACTGTCCAGATCAAGTTCATAAAGCCCATTTTGCCACCAGTAATAGTATTTGCCGTTGGCCTCGCTATATGCGCCTTGTGGGCGATTATCAAAGACCCGTTCATTCTCCAGGCTTTCCCCCGAGAGATCTGTTAATTGCATAATTCTGGCTTCGTCCAGGTCATAGCGGAAGAGATTGCTTTGACCCTGTCGGTCAGAGATAAAGACCAGTGACCGTCCCTTATTAAACCAGCAGGGGTCAGTAAAGTAAAGGTGGTTCGAGTGGCCCAGATAATGGGTCAGGCGAGTAACTGTGCAGCCACTAAATTTATCCTTGTACTGAAAGGGCTTGTCATCATAGATTTGACCTTTTGGCATAGCACACTCCTGATAAGTAGCAACCTGTTAAGCTTATCATAGGTTGATTTTCTCCCTTTACCAATTTGCTTCTTGCAAAGATTCCCCCGGTAGTCTTAAGGGTCTATCTTGTTCTCTGATAGGCGTTCTTTTGAGGTGTTTACTAGCCACAATCTAGGTTTGAAGCTTTCGTAAAAACCTCGCCATACAAGGTTTCGCTTATCAAATGGGTAGGGGAGAGGCTTTAATGAGGTCTAACGCATGGCCTAAACTTAAGCATGAGGGCAGAGAATAGCTTAAGCCCTAAGCAATAACGGCAATAAGCCGATCTAAGACCTGCTCGAGGATAGCAGTATCAAGCTTCTCTACTACCGTAAACGGTCTTACCCGCCAGTCCAGTGCTTTTATTTGGGTACTAAGAATAGCCCCATGCGTTTCTAAACCCTCGGGTAACACAAGCTCAGTAGGGTAGCCTCTAAGCCTTGAAGTAATTGGGCAGGCCAGTAACATGCCTGTTATCTGGTTATAAGCCGTATGTGATAAAACTAAGGCAGGTCGGTAGCCTGCTTGCTCAGAACCTAATTGAGGGTTGAAATTAACTTTAATAATCTGCCCCCGTTCAGGTACTACCACTCTTCATCCCCAACCGCTTTGCCCCAGTCCAGTTCTTCCATGGTCCCCAGACCCTTTAGCATGTCCTCTAAACTTAAGTTTGAGCGCTTACGCTTAGTCTTAATAAGCAAACCACTATCAATAAGCTCGAGTTCAAGTGCTTGACCTTCCTTTATATCTAAACTCACCGCTAAGTCTTTAGGAATTCGTAGTGCTAGACTATTACCCCATTTTTTGACTTCAATCTGCATGCTTCAACTCCAGTATCATTAAATAATACTAGCATGTTTGCTTTTGTAAACAAAGACCGTTTCTTCTTAGCCATGAGCTATACTTAGCTCATGGCAGCAAGAATCAC
>JAGQHN010000278.1 GCA_020431825.1 Trueperaceae bacterium
TTTTGTCATAGCAAACTTAGGCTAAAGGAAACTCTTCCTTTTTTCAGTTCATAGTGTTTTTATGCACTCACCCCTCAATTAAACTCAGTCTTTGATTTGTGATCTGAACAAGCAACATTTATCCAAAAGATAGCTGCTTACCGTTAAAAATGATGGTGGTATCATCCTGACAGATAGCCCGATTACCCCTCCGTTTGAAACCTTCTCCAAAACTGTATTTCTCAATAGGCTTTTCGCATCCTATCTGTCTGCTCTATACCACTACCAAAAAAATAATGCTAGTTCATACCTTGAGAAAATTTAACGCTTTTTTGACGCCTCCTTTCTAAACTTCTAAACAGGAGGCAAGACATGAAAAACCTTTACTTTGGAGAAGCATTTAAACTCATCACCAAAACCATGCCCTTTATCTGGATTCGCTTGGGCAGCTACCTTGTGCTTGGGCTAGCGCTAAGCCTTATCTTTGGCATTGCCGGAGGACTTTCCTGGATGCTGGCTAAGCTCTGGGCACCTCTGGGCTTTATCATTTTTCTGGTAGCCTTTGGCGGCGCTTTTGGGCTTATGAAGTGGGCAAGTCGCTATTACTTTTACCTCTTAAAAGCAGCACACACTGCCGTTATGACCGAGATTATTACGACAGGTAAAGTGCCTGAAGGGTCACAAGTGGCTTACGGCAAAGCGCAGGTCATGAACCGTTTTAGAGATACTAGCCTTATGTTTGGTGTTGACCGTCTGGTAGATGGTGTTGTAAAAGCTGTGATTCGCAACTTTGCGCGTCTGGCTGATCTACTGCCTATTCCTGGTTTAGACAGTTTGATGGGTCTGGTTCAGCGTGTTGCTGTGGCATCTAGTACCTATGTTGATGAGGCGATTTTAAGCCGAGCTTATGCCAGACGTGAGCAGAATGTCTGGAAAGTGGCACAAGATGGTGTCATTCTTTATGCTCAGGCCTGGAAACCTATCTTGACCAATGCCGTTGTCTTAGCGCTTTTAAGCTATGTTGAGTTTGTCGCTTTAATTATTCTCTTTGCTTTGCCTGCCCTGGCCTTAGCCTTCGTTTTCCCAGCTCTTAAATTGGCCTTGGGCATTGCGGTTGTGGTGATGGCGCTCATGGTGAAGCTGGCAGTAAGTGACGCCTTTTCTATGGCTGCGACCTTGCTTGCCTATCACCGTGCAACCGAAGGCTTGGCAGTTAATGCTGAGTGGAAGAGCAAACTCGAGGGTGTAAGCAGCAAATTTAAAGAATTAGGACAAAAGGCTGCTACAGCCGTCACACCTGCCGCTTACTCAATGGTCAATACTGGAACTAACGGAGAAGCTAAGATTGCCCCGGTTTCGGGCTCTTAAGGAGGCAGTGTGAAAAAGGTTCTTATAGGGTGCTTGGGTGTCGTAGTTGTTTTAAGTCTGGTTGGTGGCTTTCTGGCCTACCGCTTTGTGGTGCGCCCGGTGCAGGGTGTCGTAAAAAATGTAGAACAACTCGGTGAAATTGGTGAATTGAATAAACAGGTTAGTAACCGCAGCGGTTACACGCCACCTGAAGACGGCATCATAAGCGAAGAACAGTTGGCGCGCTATCTGGCGGTGCAGACTGAAATGCGCAGTCGGCTCTCAGAAACCGTGAATCAGCTAGATGCCAAGTACCAGGACTTTGAAGATAAACAGCCTAACCTTGGCAATATAAGGGACTTTTTTGGGGCCTATCAGGACATCTTGAAACTGGTAATTGAGGCCAAGCGCGTGCAGGTAGAAGCGCTGAATGCTCAGAATTTTTCGCTAACCGAGTACGCCTGGGTTAAGCGAGAAGCACTAAGAGCAGCCTTTTTGCCCATCAACGGGCTAGACCTGTCGCAGTTTGGCGAAGAGAGTGGCATTGAGCTACCTGCCATGACAGAGCGTGTTCCTGAAGCCAATGTCGAACTGCTGGCTCCCTATAAAGACAATCTGGAAGAGGTCATAGGTCTGGCCTTCTTTGGGCTTTAAGGGCAACTATGAGAGAGCTTAATAAGCAATATTTACTAAAAGTCTGGAAAGATGGTAAAGGTGATGAGGCTCTGAGGATTAGCCTGAGAGAGCTTTGTTCACAGGAAACTCTGTACTTTTCAGATACAAGAAAGGTACTCGAGCACCTGCAGACTATCGGCAAAAGAAACAATTCCTGAGTTTTTGAGAAGTGCTTGGTTTCAGTTTAGTTGCTAGCCTTTCCAA
>JAGQHN010000279.1 GCA_020431825.1 Trueperaceae bacterium
TTGGTAAGGAACAGAGACGCCTTTGAACGGGCAAGAAACATTAAGCAGGTTGCCTTTGATAAGACAGGCACCTTAACAGAGGGTAAATTTGTCGTACGACAAATCTATACCGATGAGCTATTAGCCGATGAAGCGCTGGCTTTGGCAGCCGCATTAGAAACGCGCAGCGAACATGCCTTAGCCCAGGCTATTGTTGCTGAGGCTCAAAAAGAAAACATTAGTTTGCAACCAGCCAGTGAGTTTGAGGTTATTGCAGGTAAAGGGATTAGCGCAAAACTAGCTGGTCAAAGCTACACAGTGGGTCGCCCTGAGTGGATTAAAGAGCAAAATCTTGACCTTTCAACAGAGCTTAAACAGGGTTTAATTGAGGCGGAAGCAAGGGGTGAAAGTGTCATTGCGCTTATGGACTCGAGCAAAGTTCTGGCCCTTTTTGCCCTGGCAGATAAGGTAAGGGAAAAGGCCAAAGAAACCATTCAGGCACTTAAAGCCTTGGGTATTGAGCCCATTATGATTACAGGAGACGCCGAAGCCGTTGCCAAGACCGTAGCTGCTGAGCTTGGCATCAACCGCTACCATGCCAGAGTACTTCCTCAAGACAAAGCAAAGCTGGTTAAAGACTTGAAACAGCAAGGGCAAACCGCCTTCACGGGGGATGGGATTAACGACGCCCCAGCTTTACTCGAGGCTGATTTAGGCATTGCCATAGGTGCAGGTACAAATGTTGCTATTGAATCAGCTGATTTAGTCCTGGTGGAAAATGACCCGAAAGATGTTTTGGTTGCCTTAAAACTATCACAGGCAAGTTACCGCAAAATGAATCAGAACCTCTGGTGGGCAACTGGTTATAATGCCATTGCCATACCTCTAGCTATGGGACTCTTAGCCTGGACAGGCTTTATTTTATCCCCTGCTGTGGGTGCCATTTTTATGAGTTTGTCAACCGTTGTGGTGGCGCTAAATGCCATGCTTCTGAGAAAAACTAGCCTTTCCTGAATGAAGAAAGAAAAATCAGCACCAAAGCGCTTTATTGACCGCTATTTCTGGCATGCCCTAATAGCTATCATAGTGATCGGTGTTTTGGCGAATCTTTTTATCTGGTTTAGCTCCAGTAAAACTTCTGCTAAACACCTCAATTTACCTTCTTACCCCGTCGAACTGGTAGCACAGGGACGAGATATCTACAGGGCAAATTGCCTTATGTGCCACGGTGAATCGGGGCAGGGGTTTGCCCAGGAAACCATACCTGCGCCTGCTCTTGATAGTACGATGCATGCCTGGCACCATCCTGATTCCCAAATAGCAAGTTTCCTCCGGGATGGGATAGGTCAAATGCCCGCCGTAGGTGAAAACTGGAGTGATCAGGAAATTACTGCAGTCCTTGCCTATATCAAACAGTGGTGGGAACCTGAACAGCTTTCGTATCAAACACAAAGTTCAAAACAAAATCCATGAGAACCGTTTCCCATGCACTTATTACTGTAGCGATAGGGAAAAAGATAAAGCTGCGCAGGCCTAACCTCTGGTCTTTTTTAGTAGGCTCAGTTTTACCTGATCTTCCGCTACTAGTCTTAAGTTCTTTTACAATGTTAACGAGTTCCAGCTGGCAAGTCGGTATGCAAGAGATGCATAAAAATTATTTTGCAAATCCCGTCTGGATAATTCTTCATAACTTTTTGCATAGTTTTGTCATTCTTGGTGTCATCGGACTCATCAGTTTATTTCCGCAAAATAACTATTGGAAACAGCAGATTTGGTGGTTTACAGCTGGTGCCCTGCTTCACACCTTTATTGATATCTTCACTCATTCAGGAGATGGGCCTTTATTTCTCTTTCCCTTAAGCTGGACGATTCGTTTCAACAGCCCTATAAGTTATTGGGATCCTGCCCACTTTGGAAAACCTTTTACCCTATTTGAGTATGGTTTAGATGGGCTTATTCTGGTTTATCTAGGGATAAATAGGTTTTTAAACGGGAAAAGCTCTAAAAACAATTAGTCTTGTAGTTTTAAGATCATAATCAATGAGTCAGGTCCCTACGAGAAGCTTGACCTAAACCCCACCTCAGCTACCTCTTTATGGGTCGAACAGCTACTATGCCTGCCCAAGTCGAATTGGACAGCTTTGCCATCGCGCCTTACCCGTAG